>CAZKGY010000026.1:0-13222 GCA_964552305.1 uncultured Comamonadaceae bacterium | reverse complement strand
AGGGCCACCGTGGCATCAACGCGCTCATCGTGGAACGTGATATGCCTGGGTTCCAACTTGGCGCCAAGGAAGACAAGCTCGGCATTCGCGGCTCCGACACGCACACGTTGATGTTCCAAGACGTCAAGGTGCCCAAAGAGAACCGCCTCGGCGAGGATGGCTTCGGGTTCAAGTTTGCCATGAAAACCTTGAGTGGTGGACGCATTGGAATCGCGGCCCAAGCGCTCGGCATCGCTTCAGGTGCGATGGAACTTGCCTTGGCCTACTCCAAAGAGCGCAAGGCCTTCGGCAAGGAAATTCACAAGCACCAAGCCATCTCCTTCAAGTTGGCAGACATGGCCACCCAGATCGAAGCCGCGCGCTTGTTGTGTCTCAAGGCGGCAGCGTTGAAGGATGCTGGGGAGAACTACGACTTGGCGTCTTCCATGGCCAAGCTTTACGCGTCCGAGGTGGCGATGAAGCAGACGGTCGAAGCCGTCCAAATCCATGGCGGATACGGGTTCGTCAAGGAGTATCATGTCGAACGGTTGATGCGTGACGCCAAAATCACGCAGATCTACGAAGGAACCTCGGAAGTCCAGCGCATCGTCATCAGCCGTTCCGTCCTGTCGGATTGACGGCTCAAAGGGCCATCGGCTCGTTGCGCGCGTTCCACACGGTTCGCAGGCCCTGGAGCCAAGTCACCACCTCGTCGATGCCATCTCCATCAACGTCTCGCACTTCCAGATGGTCCGCACGAACCGTCCCTGAAAGCCCTACCTCTTCGCCCTGTCCCAAGGTGAATTCGCGGACCCAACCCGTCGCGTCCACAAACAACACGGAAGTCCCATCCAAGTCAGCGCCAATGCGGAAACAGGGTGGGAGGCCGGTCTTGACCGTGACTGGGGTCAGCGCCCTGGTCTGGCCATTGCGTTTGAGCAGCTCCACTTGCCCGTTCGCCCGGCCCACGTAGATGTAATCCCTTGCACCGATGCGCAAATGCTCGATGTGCTCAATGGGAGAGTCGACGTCGATGCTGACGTCCGCCCGGTGTTTCCACCCCGGTGTTTTGGCGCCTTCGCCCCGACGGTTTTCGATTAGGCCTGAACGAGCAGAGCCCAGCAAATACCGAGACTTGCCGTTCGCGTCGTAATCCACCAATGCCCAAGCCGTCCAGCTGCCCCGAATCGGGAATCCAGAGACCTCCCGACCCTTCACATCAATGAGGTGCAAGGCGTCCGACGCCCCAAACATCGTTTGGTATTTGCCGTTGTTGTACACGTCCACCTCCCTCGCTCCACCTTGAAGCAGGGTCCCACAAGCCACCTCCCAAACCTTGTCGCCTTGTGCATCGAAGGCCCCGACCCCAGATTCTGTCTCCACCACTTGCATGACCCCGCGGGTCCGGTGGTTTCGTACCTCGCCGAGCATCGTCGGCCCCACGTCAATCGTTTGTGGCACACCCGCCACGGGCAATGCCTCCGCGTCACTTGTGGACAAAGGATGCCAAACCGTCACGCCCTCTCGCAGGTCTTTCCCCACCCAGTGGGTCCTTTCTTGGCTGGCCAACAACATGGCCTCGGAAGGCTTCCAAGAAACCAAAGCAGCGCCTTGGGATTGCATCACCAGGTCCATTCCCTCCCAAGAAAAGTCCCACCCATGTTGGGTCGCTAGGGCACGGATCGGATCCGTCCAACCCGCAGAGTCTTCGCACTGCCAGCGCCCCCCACCAGGCCAGCGCACGCCCCATCCATTCAGCGGAACGCCCAAATCAACGAGCTGTTCTTCCATGGAATCGGACAAGCGAGACGTCCAAGTCGCTGGCACGTCGTTGCGATGCCCAGCCCACCACGACAATCGACCTCCCGCGGGAACCCACATGCCACGGGGCACCCCTTCCACTTGAACGGCGGCAGAATCCGCCCACACGACCCATCCATCCGCACCCCACGACCATCCCCATTCGCCGCGATGCAGGCTTGCAAACGGCTCACCTTCTCGCCAGTGATTGGCCATTTGCCCAGGACGCTCTTTCCAGGCACCCAAAACCTCCTTCGAACCGCTCAACCAGCCTCCTCTCCAAGGCACTTGCTGCCACGTGGCAGGAGATTCAGCCCATGGCGCCTCGTGGTGCCACAACAACCCCGGCAGGGATTCATGGGTGAACGAACGGAAGACTTCGGATTGTGGCACACGTCCCGTGTCCAAGGTGGGAAGCAACTCGACCAAGGTTGCGGTGGCCATCCGTCGATCCATGCTTCGCCAGACGACCCATTCGTCGCTGGCATAGGCCATGGGGTTCTCCGCGACGCCTTGCGGCTCTGGCACGGAGGAGTACCAACCAAACGCCGCCCCGAGAAAGAGCACGGCACCCGACAAGATCAGCCAACTGCGCATGCCCGCAAGTTCCAACCGGATGTCACGAAATCCGCACCCAGTTGCTGCGGGCTTTCAACGCAGTTTCCAACGATTCACGCAAGGCGGCATGGGCAGGGGTCGACAGCGTAGGGTCCTCCGCCAACAATTCCGTCGCGAGGTGGCGTGCGCTCGTCAGCAAAGGACGGTCCCGCACCAAGTCCGCCACCTTCAAATCGGGCACCCCACTTTGCTGGGTCCCCATCATGTCCCCAGGCCCCCGAAGTTCCATGTCAACCTCAGCAATCTCAAAGCCATCCTGAGTCCTACACATGGTTTCCAGCCTTCTCCGTGCGTCTTGACCCAGTTCGGAAGCCGACATCAAAATGCAAAAGCTCTGGCTGGCGCCTCGACCAACACGGCCACGCAACTGGTGCAACTGCGACAGCCCAAAACGCTCGGCGCTTTCAATGACCATGACGCTCGCATTCGGCACGTTCACACCCACTTCAATCACCGTGGTGGCCACCAAAATCTGCGCTTCACCCTTCGCAAAACGGTCCATTTCCCAGGCCTTGTCCTCTGGCTTCATCCGCCCGTGCACAATGGCTGTTTGGTATTGAGGAGGTGGGAACCGACGAACAATGCTCTCGTACCCGTCCATCAAATCCTTGTGGTCAAGGGTGGCGCTTTCCTCAATGAGCGGGTACACGAGGTACACCTGCCTGCCATCTTGGATTTGGTCTTCCAAAAACTGGAACACCGCCATGCGCGATGCGTCCGTCCGGTGCACCGTTTGGATCGGCTTGCGCCCCGGAGGCAGCTCGTCCAACACGCTGACATCCAAATCGCCATACGCAGTCATGGCCAGCGTCCGAGGAATGGGGGTGGCAGTCATGACCAAAATGTGGGGAGGCAACTTGGCCTTTCTCCACAACTTGGCCCGTTGTGCCACACCAAACCTGTGCTGCTCATCGATGACAGCCAGGCCCAAGCGGGCAAACTTCACGGTGGGCTCAATGAGTGCGTGGGTCCCAACCAAAATGTCCACCTCGCCGGCAGCCACACCCTCCAAAATCGCCTTGCGGGCTGCGCCTTTGACCGAACCGGTCAGCAGCTCTACCCTCACGGCCATGGGTCCGAGGAGCTCCCGCAAGCCTTGCAAGTGTTGCTGGGCCAAGATCTCCGTGGGCGCCATGATGGTCGCCTGGTACCCATTGTCGATGGCGATGAGCGCCGTCAGCAGCGCCACGACTGTCTTCCCACTGCCCACATCCCCCTGCAGCAACCGGTTCATGTGCCAACCGGTGTTCATGTCGGCACGGATCTCTCGCAACACGCGTTTTTGCGCGTCCGTCAAGGGGAACGGCAGTTGGTCGTTGTAGAATCCGTGAAAGGCTTCGCCGACGTGCTCAAACCGCACGCCCGGGAGGTCTTCTGTCAACGTTTTTTTGTGCTGAATCAGTGTCAGCTGAAGCAAAAACAACTCCTCGAAGCGCAGCCTGTTTTGGGCCTGTTCCGCCTCGGCGGCGTTCGCCGGACCATGGACGCGTTGGAGGGCGTCCTGCCGAGACAGCAAATGCATGGATTGGCACACGTGTTGGGGCAAGGTCTCGGTGATGCGAGGCGCCACTTCCACGAGCACGTTGCGAATCAACTTGGCCAATCCCTGGCTGTTCAAGCCTTGCCTTCCGAGCGTTTCCGTGCTGTGGTACACAGGGTGCAACCCATCCCCCTGCCTCCGTTCGTACTGGCTGAGCAGCTCCACTTCCGGATGGGCCAAATTCCACTGTCCCTTGTACCGGTTCGGTTTGCCGTAAATGACCACGCGCTTTTGGACAGGAAGGTTTCTCAAAATCCACTTGGCCCCGCGAAACCACTGCAATTCCATGGTGGACTCGCCGTCGTCGAACGTCGCGACGAGCCTCGACCCTCCACGACCTGTGCGCACCTCTTTGGCTTGGACAATCGTGCCGATCAACTGGACCGCCGTTTGGTCGCTCTGGATGTCCACAATCCGATGGAATTGCGTGCGGTCTTCGTAGCGAAACGGCAGATGCAAGAGCAGGTCCATGCACGTCCGAATGCCAAGCTCAGAAACAAGCGCGTCGGACCGTTTGGGCCCGACGCCTTTCAAGAATTCTACCGGTGTGGATGGAAGCACCTCTGCCATGGCAAGGGCAAGCTACACCCCGTCGACCTGTCAGACCAACATCAACACGGGATTCTCCAAGTTTTGCTTGACTTCGTTCAAGAACGCCGCACCGGTGGCCCCGTCCACGACACGGTGGTCGCAGCTCAGCGTCACCTTCATGGTGTGGCCGGGAACCACGGCCCCGTCACGCACCACTGGCACATTTTGGATGCCTCCCACAGCCAGGATGCACGCATCAGGTGGGTTGATGATTGCGGTGAAGTCCTCGATGCCAAACATGCCAAGGTTTGAAATGGTGAAGGTGTTGCCTTCCCAATCGCTTGGTTGAAGTTTCTTGTCCTTCGCCTTCTGGGCAAATTCGCGGACCTCGGTGCCGATTTCTCCAAACGACTTCAAGTTCGCGTGACGCACCACCGGCACCAACAAACCGTCTTCCACGGCCACGGCCACGCCGATGTGGACGTGCTCGTTGTAACGAATGCGGTCTTCCAGCCAGCTGCTGTTGACGGCAGGATGGTTTTTCAACGCCTTCGCCACGGCCTTGACGACCATGTCGTTGAAGCTCACTTTGTGAGGGCCTCGGTCGTTTATCGCCTTCCGGGCAACCATGGCCGCATCCATGTCGATGGTCAGGCTCAGGTAGAAGTGCGGAGCGGTGAATTTGCTCTCCGCCAAACGACGGGCAATGGTCTTCCGCATTTGGGAGACACCCACTTCGGTGTAACGCTCCACGGCGCTCGCTGCGCTGGAACCGCCACCCACGAATGCTTCCACGTCGCGCTTGACGATGCGCCCACCCTCGCCTGAACCCGGAATCAAGCCCAGGCTCAAGCCACGCTCCTCGGCAAGACGCTTCGCCAACGGAGACGCCTTGACGCGTCCGTTGGTCACGGCAGGTGCTGGGGCCGCTGCAGGTTGCGCCACAGGGGCCGGAGCCGCGGCAACCGCAGGGGCTGGAGCTGGAGTCGGCGCTGGCGCTGGCGCGGGAGCTGGGGCAGGGGCCGCTGGGGCTTCTTCTGCAGGCGCTTCCGCCTCGGCAGAAGCGAGCAAATCTGCAAAGTCCTCTCCTTTCTCGCCCAACACGCAAAGCACGCTGTCGACGGGAGCCGTTGCACCCTTGTCCACGCCAATGTGGAGGAGCACGCCGTCTTGGAACGACTCAAATTCCATCGTGGCTTTGTCCGTCTCGATTTCGGCCAGGAGCTCTCCGCTTTCGACCTCGTCTCCTACTTTCTTGTGCCATTCAGCGACCACCCCTTCTGTCATGGTGTCGCTCAGTTTGGGCATCCTTACAATTTCAGCCATGGTTCGCGTTCAATCAGTCGTTGACAAATGGGTAATCGGTCTGGGTGTAGACGTCTTCGTACAATTCGTGTGCCTCTGGGAGCGGGCTTTCTTCGGCGAATTTGATGGCTTCTTCCACCTGCGACTTGATTTCTTTCTCCGTGGCTTTGACCTGCTCCTCGGTCATCCACTTGTTGTCCAAAATCACGCCGCGAACGTGCGCAATTGGGTCGCGTTCCACGTACGTGGCCACTTCTTCCTTCGTCCTGTATTTCTGGGGGTCGGACATGGAGTGTCCCTTGTAACGGTAGGTGCGGATGTCCAACAGCGTGGGGCCTTCGCCGGCGCGTCCACGTTCGCACGCTTCTGCAATCGCCGCGGTGACCGCTTCGGGGCTCATGCCATCCACGGTGAATGAAGGCATTTTGTAGCTGGCACCCAAGGTCTCAAGGTCGGTGACGTTGGAGGTCCGCTCCACGGAGGTCCCCATCGCGTATTGGTTGTTTTCGATGATGAAGATCACCGGCAACTTCCAGGTCATTGCCATGTTGAACGTCTCGTGAAGCATGCCTTGACGTGCCGCACCGTCGCCCATGAAGCAAATGGTCACGTGGTCTTCCTTCCTGTACTTGTCTGCAAATGCAATGCCGGCACCGAGGCCGATTTGTCCGCCCACGATGCCGTGGCCACCAAAGAGGTTGCGCTCCTTGTCGAACATGTGCATCGATCCGCCCTTGCCTTTGGACGTGCCCGTGCGCTTGCCAAACAACTCAGCCATGACCAACTTCGGGTCGGTCCCAAGCACGAGTGGGTGGGCATGGTCACGGTAGGCTGTGATCACACGGTCGGTGGGACGCATGGCTTCATTCATGCCAGAAAGCACCGCTTCTTGTCCAATGTACAAGTGGCAAAATCCACCAAACTTTTGCTGGATGTAAAGTTGGCCACAGCGTTCTTCGAACTTGCGCATCAGGTACATCTCACGAAACCAACGCATGTACGTGTCCTTCGTGTGGGGGAGTTTGCCGCCCTTGGTTTGGGCCTTGGCCTTTGATTTTGCTGGCGTTTTGCGCTTCGCCGGTGCCGTGGGTTGTGACGTTGCCATCGCGGTAAGATTAACGCCCAAATATAGCCTGCAACGCATGGCGCAAAACACCCGAGGGCATGGGGACACCACAACCTTCATTCCGTGTACAAAATACACGGAATGAAACAAGCCTCGCCCAAGCCTCTGTGGGTTGTTTGTACCTTCGCGTCCCTGCACCTGCGACCCCATGACAACCCTTGAGTCCCAATTGAACGCCAAGCCCGACATCGGATTGGACTCCATGGACAGCGTAGCCCTCATGGATCGGTTTGACGACAAGTACCTCATCCCCTACGCTTGGCTCCCTGATGTGATTGACGCGTTGCCCAATTTCCGGGTCCTTCGCATCAACGATGGTTGCATGACCCGTTACAACAACCTTTATTTCGACACCCAGGACGATCGCTGCTTTGCCGACCATGTCCGAGGCAAGAACAAGCGATTCAAGGTTCGCATCAGGCACTACACGAACACCGACGTGGCGTTCCTTGAGGTGAAGCTCAGGGACGTGTACGGGAAAACCACCAAGCATCGCGTTTCACGCATTGGCCAAGACGCATGGAATGCGCCCTTGACCAAGGAGGAAACGCGCTTCCTCGCATCGCACCTCGGACAAATCGCGGAGGCGTTGGTGCCTGTGCTTCAAAGCAGGTTCGACCGCTTCACCTTGGCGGACGTCGACTCTGGCGAGAGGGTCACAATGGACCATGGGCTGGAATTTGTTTTGCCTCAAAAGGACCTTTGGACCAGCCCCATTCCCAACTTGGTGGTGGTGGAGCGAAAACAACGTCACGTCAACCACCAAGGGCCATTGCTTCATTCTTTTCGAGCCCAAAAGCAACGTCGAGCCCCACTCGGTCGTTCCATTCGCATGTCGAAGTTTGTGCTTGGTCGTTTGTCCACGACCCCTGAGCTGGACGCGAAGTCCTACCGATCAGGGTTGCGCGACATCCGTCGTGCCCAAACCTTTGCTTTGAACCCAGAACTCACCCACAACCACCTTTTGCGATGACTCCCTCACCCTCTTTGTTTGACGAAGGCTGGACGGCCTTGCTGGCCTTGTTTGGGTTGAACCTCGTGTCCGCGTTCGTCGTGGTTCGGCTGATTTACCACATGGCGGCCAAGCGACGCGACTACGTGTTCACGTTCATGCTCGTGTCCAACTCTGTCTTCTTGCTCTGTCGGTTGTTGGCAGGGGTGGAAATTGATCTGGCGTTTGCGTTGGGACTGTTTGCCATTTTCGGCATCATTCGGTACCGGACGTATGCCGTCCCCATCCGTGAAATGACCTATTTGTTCATCGTCATCACGCTGGCGGTGATCAACGCGCTTGCCCCGATGGCGGCAAGCTGGGTGGAGATTCTGCTGGCGAATGGACTGATTTGGACGTTGGCTTGGATCCTGGAACGGCTTTGGTTCGTGGAACACCTGGCCACCAAGGTGGTCATCTACGACCGAATTGAGCTGTTGCATGAAGGCCGTCGCTCGGAATTGGTGGCCGACCTTGAGCAACGCACTGGGGTGTCCATCGTCCACCTGGAAATTGGCAAGGTGGACCTCCTCAGAGACACCGCCAACATCAAAATTCACTTCGCCCAAGGCGACGACCCTGGACACTACGAAGAGCAGAACGCCTAAGCTTCCTGCTTCGCAAGGAGCACCACGGCGTGGGCGCTGATGCCCTTCTGCTCTCCCACAAATCCGAGCCGCTCCGTGGTCGTGGCCTTGATGCCTATTTGGTTGGGCTCGACGTCGAGCAGTTCAGCCACGATGGCCCGCATGGTTGGGATGTGAGGCTTCAACTTGGGCAATTGCAAACACACCGTGGAATCCACGTTGGCCAAGGCCCAGCCCTCTTGCTTCACGAGCTCGTACGTTCGTTTCAGCAACACCTTGCTGTCAATGCCTTTGTAAGCAGGGTCTGTGTCTGGAAAATGGGTCCCAATGTCACCAAGGGCCAAGGCGCCCAACAGGGCATCGCAGATCACATGAAGCAAGACGTCTGCGTCGCTGTGACCGACGCTGCCTAAGTGGTAAGGCACGTGAATCCCTCCCACGATGAGGTCCTCCCCTTCGGCGAGTTGGTGCACGTCGTACCCATAGCCGATGCGAAGGCTCATTCCTCTGACAAATATTCGTCGAGGTCGTCGAATTGAAGCCTCAAGGAGAAACGAAGCGTGTTCGCCAAGGGGTTCTGCTGGGTCGTGCTGATGAGGTAGCTGAAATCCACGGTGAAGACCGTGTACTTCACGCCCGCCCCCAGGGTGATGAATTGGCGGTTCCCTTTGCTGAAGTGCTCAAAGAAATACCCTGTCCGGAAAGCGAACACGTCGTCGAAGTTGTATTCGAGGCCGGTGCTGATGTTGATTTCACGCAATTCCTCACGCCAAATGCTTCCCTTTTGAACGAACGACTCTCCAGTGACCGCATCCGTCGTCACGATGCCAGGAGCGTCATAGAACGACTGCACCAAGCCCGTGGTCACACCCACGTTGGGATCCATGCCGCTGATGATGTAGCGCCCTTGGATGGTGTCAAAGCCATAAATCGGCTGCGTTGGCACCAAAAGCTTGTTGAGATCCAAGGCGAACGTCACGCTGTTGTAGTCGTCAATCAAGGTTTCGTAGGAAGAGCCCAAGCGCAAGTTGGCGGGAATGAAGTCTCGTTCAGCCGTCTCCGTGTAGGACATCTTGGCGCCGAGGTTGCTCATGTTCATCCCCAAACGGAAAATGCCATCGGATTTTCCCCAGTTGGCACGGTCGTTCACGTAGTACATGCTCAAGTCCGCTGCCACCGAAATGCCAGGACGGCTGTCAGCCCCTTGGACGGACGTTCCTCCGGTGAGGTTGCTGTGGATGAACCGCGCCGAAAATCCACCGCTGAATTTGTCGGAGAACTTCTGAGAAAAGCCGCCGTCCAAGCTCAACTCCGCGGGCTGAAAATCACGAATGGTCGTTCCCACATCATCCGTGAAGGTGATGTTGCCCAAGCTGAAGTAGCGCAACGCCACGCCATATGCCTGCCTGTCGTTCAACCGTCGGACCGAACTCACGTAGGCGAGGTTCATGTCGTCCACGAGCTGCCGCAACCACGGTGCGTAGCTCAAGCCAAACTCCATTTCGTCTTCAATGAAGGCCATCTTGGCGGGATTCCAGTGGAGGGAATTGGCGTCTGGAGACAACGCGACTCCCACGTCGCCCATGGCGCCCGAACGAGAGTCAGGCGCAATCATCAAGAATGGCACCGCCGTGGTGATGGTGTTCAGCTGCAACAAGTCCCGCGTGTCGTCTGGCGTCACTTGGGCTTTCGCTGGCAAAGCCGCGGCAAGGGCAAAAAGGAGCCCGAAAAGGATACGGTTGTTCATGGTAGGCAGAGCCAAAGTTAATGGCATTGACGTTAGCGTATTCAGGGTCTCACAACGACCAATTGGTCTGCGTATTGCGCGGCTTGGCCAAATTCGTTTTCCCAACGCACGCGGAAGACGTAGACCCCAGGAAGTACGGATCCTCCCGAAGAAGGTTTCAAATCCCAGGTCATGCCGTCATCCACGAAACCCAACGGTTCCCCGACGTACTTCGTTTCGTGCACCTTGTTTCCTCGCATGTCGAAGACTTCCAACGTGACATTGGAAGGCCTGCAAGCTTGGTTCGTGCTTGCCCTGAACGTGACATGGTCCGTCGCGGGATTGGGGTAGGCCAGGACTTCCACAAGGGCGACCTCCAGCGAAGAAGCCACCACAAAATGGGTGAATGCGCTTGCGCTGTTGTTGGCAACATCCCAGACCTTCAGAGACAACTCATGGGTGCCATCCTCCAAGTCCTGAAGCGGAAAGCGGATGGTGCCGCTTTGGTACGTGTCGAGGTCGGAAATGAAGTATTGATTCAACACAAACGGGTTGGCTTCGTCGTCATCCAACACCGCCTTCAAATCGTGTCCAATGCCGTTGCCTGACGTGTTGATGCCGCTTTCGTCGAACACCTTTGCGTACAACCAAGGGTCTTCATGCACGATGTCCCCTGCCTCAAACAACGTGTCGTTGATGTAAAGCGTGACTTCAGGTTCTTGGTCGTCGTCCAAGCCGTCTTCGTTGTTCCCACCAATCACGAAGGATTCGCTGAATCCATGGGCGTCGGAGGTGCCGTCCACGGCATAGAGGCTGACTCGTCCCGGGCCGTAGGCGTAGTTGATGTCTTTGGGCACGATGAAGCTGAACTCGAACGCGCCTTGGTCCACCGTGGCAAGCCCCTTGTGAAGGACGTTCTGAAAAACTTCGTAGGAGTAAGGTCCAAAAGCGTCGTCGTTGTCAAGTGTGGTGACTGTGGCCTGCTTGTCAAAGACCGTGGGAACAACAACCCCTGAAAAATCGTGCAACGTATCCCCCTGAACGGTTCCAACAAATCCTCGAATCGTCACGAGGTCGAGCGAGCGCAAGGTGTCCGGGACTTCCGTCACGAACACCCGATGCTCAGGGTAGGCCAGGCGCATGCCCGGATCACCCATCAATGAGAAGTTTCGGCTGTTCACGTCAGCCGTCACGTTTTCGTCGTTCTTGGTTGATGCGTAGATGTCCCCGATGCAACGTGTGGGGTCTGACTTGTCCAGCGCCGTGGAAAAGAAGGCCGCGTTGATTTGCTCGTTGCCATTGGAATACACCGTGCGTGTCGTGGTGAACAGGGCTGCCCCTCCGCCATCGGGGTTGAACAAGATGGCTTCTCCGGCGGAGTACACGTCTGAATCGTCGTGCCGGAAGAGTTCGCAAGTGGCTGTCATGAACAACGGGAGCCGAGTCACGTTGCTCCAGCCCTGAATCGTTTGCAGGTTCAAAATGCGCTCATGGGCCCAGCCTCGTTCACCGCCATGCCCCACGTAATTGACGATGAGGGCACCCTCGTCTACGCGACGGGCAATTTCTGCCGCTGCGCCTTCGTAGCGTTCGCCACCTGGTGTGTTGGTTTGGATGTAGGCGTCGGCATAGATCTTGGTCACGTCGTACGACGTGTGGTTCGCACGAATCTGTCCGCTGTGATTCTCGCTGTACTTCATGTACTTGTGGCCATCCACCCCGTTCCCGTCCTGGTCGTCGGACACGAACAAAATGCGGTTGCGCCAGGGGCCGTAGCTGCTTCCTCCGTTGGGGTCCACGCATGAGGCCGCCGATCCTTCTCCCTCGTCGAAGCCCATGTAGGTTCGGAATTTGTTGACGAAGGCCCAGGCATCGTCCAAGGTCGAGGCAGGGACACGCCCCACCCCAAATTGGAGTTTGTCCGCAGGCGCCTCTCCCTGGCCTTCGGCGGTCAAGGTGAAGTAATCGTCCGAAATGTAACTGGTCGTCGTGCTCAACGACTCGTTGCTGTAGTACCCCACGATGAAATCTCCGTTACCTTGAAGGTTGCGGTTCTCGTAACTCGCGTCACCAAACAGCAGCAATTGCCTTGGTGGCTCGACCCCGGATTGCATCGCACGGTCGCGAAGCATCATCATCAACATCTTGATGGACGTGGGATCGCCCATGCCCGTGGAGAACGCATCGAAAATGTCTTGTTGCATCACCACAGCCACGCGCTTGCCAAGCAGGCCATGCAACGCGGCCAATGAATCGGCAGGCTCGAGCATGGACGGAACCGTCACGATGACTTGATCCACGTCGCCCAATGCATGGATGTTGGAATTCGCTTGCGGGCGCAGGTTGGTCGGATGCAACACGGACGACCAACGAAAGGCACAATACCGGTTGACGGTGTCGGCTGCGGCACTCCAACCAAACCCATTGCCGGTCAATTCGAATGGCACCTTGCGAACGTCGGCGAAGTTGGTCACGTCCCACACTTCGTTGGGGGGCACACTGCCGACCACCGTGTACTGGACGCCTCCGTCGCTTGAAGGCAACCCGTTGAACAAGGCCTGTCCCCCATTGTACTGAAGGCCCTGGGGAACGCTGTAAGAGAGGTAGTCCATCCAGGCGTCGCTCTCGCTTGTGCCAGGCACCAAGGTGGTGAGCACCTGCACGCCCTCCGCCGTGAGTGGACGGGTCATTTGGCCTTTCCTCGGCAACGCGTAAGCCGTTGCGTTGGAGCTCAAGACGCCATCCGTGAAGGTCACTTCTTCTCCTTCAAAGGCATACCGAAGTTGGGAACTTGAGCCTGAACCGGTCGTTCGCATGGCTGCCGCAAACTTGACTGTGGCCTCCTCGCCGACCAACGCTCCAGGAATGGGCACATTCCAAGCAAACGTGGACGTCCCCAACGCAGTCAGCCGATCGCCCATCCAGTTGCGGCCCGACTTGATCAAGTTGACCAGCGGCTTGTCAATGACGCCCCGATGTTCGTGGCTGACCCGTTCGCCGATCACTTCACCTGCATACG
>CAZKGY010000025.1:0-13242 GCA_964552305.1 uncultured Comamonadaceae bacterium | reverse complement strand
TTTGTGCGTTGACGGGCGGTTATTCGCACTCGTTGCCGTAAACCAGCAAGAACTCGAGCAAGTCGTTCAATTGGCCCACCCCGCTGTTGTCGAAGTCACCCGTGCACCCTCCTGCCAAATCAAACGTGCACGATCCATCGTCGTCGTTGGCCGCAGGGTTGTAGTTGATGGCATCGGCGTAGGTGCAGCCCATGACCATGCACGACCCGTCGTCTTCAGTGGCAGCTTCATCGAAGTTGGTGGCGTCCGGGTTCGTGCATCCGAGCACTTCGAACTCGTCACACACCCCATCGCCGTCCGCGTCGTTGAGGCAGAAGCCATCGCAATCGTACCCAGACTCTGCATACAAGCAGCTGCCGTCGTCCGTCGTGGCAGTCGGATCGAAGTTGCACGCTTCGGAATTCGTGCAACCAGGCACGCCAAACACGCAAGACCCGTCGTCGTACACCGCGTCAGGGTTGTAGTTGTCCGCAAGCTCGTCCGTGCAACCACAAGCGTTGCCGAAGCCCTCTGGGTAGAAGATTCCGGTGCCCGCAAACGACCAGCTCAACTGGACTTGGTCCTCGCCTGACCCTTGTGGGAAGATTTGCACCGGAATCCGGCCCTGGATGCTTCCCGCCGTGGTAATCTGCATGAGAAGCACACGGCCTTGGTCGTCAGGCAAGGCATTGGCGGCCTCCCCCGCCACGTACCAAATGCCTCCCACTGCCGTGGACACCACCAAGTCCGTGCCGCCTGTCGTGAAGAACGCCGCAATGGTTGGGTCGTTGGTCACGTCTTCGGCCAAATCGGGGTCAGAAGCACCGGGCACTTCCGACGCCGGTCCAGTCAATCCGATGGTTGCGTAGCTGTCCCACTGCAAGGAGGGCTGCGCTTCAACAAAGGCAGCGGCCAGCCCAGAGGCGTTCCACGAAGGGTTGAATTCGCTGTTGAAAATGCCTGCAGGGGCGTGCAATTCCAAGACAGACTCGTTGTTCCCAAAGACCGCACTCAGCTTGTCCGTGGCGTCGTCCATGTTGACGTAGAATCGGTAAGCAGTCAAGCCATCGAAACCGACAGCCTCCGCTTCCACCGTCAGGGTGTAAGGTGGCGCCCCTGGGTCAGTGCAGCCACAGAACACGCAGGAGCCGTCATCCGTGGTGGCGTTCTCGTCGTAGTTGCATGCCGCTTCGTCCGTGCAGCCGTCCATGTCAAACATGCAGGAGCCGTCGTCGTACACGGCGGAAGGATCGAAGTTGGACGCCTCGCTGTCTGTGCAGCCGCAAGCAGGGGCCTCTTCATCCCCACCAAACGTTCCCGCACCGTCAAAGGCCACTGAAATCAGTTCCTGGTTTTCACCCAGTCCCAACGGGAATACTTGGTAGTTCAATTGACCAGACACGCTTCCAGCCGAGGTGACCTGCATGACCAGCACGCGGCCATTGGCGTCCGCCAATCCGTTGGAAGCCGTATTCAAGATGTACCACGAAGAGCCCGTGATGGTGTTGCTCACCAAAGAAGTGGACCCGTCGTTGAGGAAGAATGGGGTGATGGGCTGGTTCGTGTCTTCCACGATGCTGGGGTCGGCTGCGTCCGCCAATCCCGAAGAAGCGGCAGGTCCGTCCAAACCAATGGTGGCGTACGTGTCGTCCGCCAAATCAGGGAATGCGGGCAAGAATGCGGGGTTGATGCCCGATGCGTTCCAGCTTGCATTGAAGGTGCTGTTGAACACTCCTTCTGGCGCAGAGACCAACAATTCCGCGTTGTCGTTGCCAAACATGGCACTCATCCGGTCACCCTCGTCGGGCAAATTCACGTAAAAACGGTAATTCGTCAATCCCGCCGTCACGGCGTCAGAAGCCTCCACCGTCAAGGTGTAGACCGTGGGCTCCTTGGCGCAGGAACAGAAATCGCACGAACCATCGTCAATGGAGGCATTGGCGTTGTAGTTGCAAGCCGCGGCGTCGGTGCATCCCTCCTGCGCACAACTCGTGTACTCGCACGATCCGTCGTTGTCTGTGGCCAGAGCATTGTAGTTGCACGCTGTGGGGTCGTCGCACCCAGGCTCCTCTTGTTCGTCACAAATGCCGTCGCCGTCTGCGTCGTTGACGCACGTGCCGTCGCAGTTGTAAGGAGGATCAGGAAACACGCAATTGCCCCCATCGTCCGTCGCGAGTTCGCTGAAGTTGCATGCCGATTCGTCCGTGCAGCCCGCCACTTCCAATTCGTCGCACACGCCATCGGCATCCGCGTCGTTGACGCATTGGTTGTCGCAATCGTAAGGGAAATTGGCGTATTCGCACGAGCCATCGTCGAACGCGGCATCCATGTCGTAGTTGCAGGCATCCTCGTCGGTGCAACCGAAGTTGATGCAGCTTGTGAAGTCGCAAGAACCGTCGTCCACCGTGGCCTCGGGGTTGAAGTTGCAGGCCATCTCAGCCGTGCAACCGAGCACATCGTCCACGGAACCGCCGTACTGGCCGGCGCCGTCAAATGTCCAGCTCAGCAACTGGGCCGCCCCACCGTCTCCCAACGGGAAGACCTGAACGTTCATTTGGCCAGACACGTTTCCTGCCGTGGTGACCTGCATGATCAAGACACGCATGTCGGCGTCGGGCAATCCGTTGGAGGCCGTGTTCAGAATGTACCAAGAAGACCCGGTGACGGTGTTGCTCAGGAGGGTCGTCGCGTTGGCCTCCAGGAAGAATGGCGTGATGAGTTGGTTGTTGTCCTCGACCACGCTGGGATCAGCAGCATCGGCCAATTCCGAGGAAGCCGCAGGGCCATCCAACCCGATGGTGGCGTAGGTGTCATCCACCAATTCGGGGAAGACCGGAACGAATGCAGGATTGATGCCAGACGCATTCCAAGAAGCGTTGAAGGTGCTGTTGAAGACCCCTGCCGGAGCATTGACCTCAAGGCTGGCTTCGTTGTTGCCATAGACTGCACTCATGCGGTCCGTGGCGTCGAGCATGTTGATGTAGAATCTGTACGCCGTGAGGCCTTCTTGCGTGGATGGCATGGCCTCCACTGTCATAGAATACTCTTGCGCAGAAGCTGAAAAGGCACAAACGAACATGCAAAGCAAGCTGGTCAAAGACCTCTGCCCTGCCGAAAGGTTGAAGCGAATGAAGTGGTTCATCGAAGTTGGTTCAAGCGATTTGACCTCCAATTTCGTGATAATTATGTGTCAAACCACAAGATTATATGTCTTATATCATTTTATACCGCAAGAGTCTTCAACACCGAAAGGCCTTGCTTGTCAACATTCCGTAACACGTCATTTCGCAGGACCTCAGATAGATTTGAGAACTTTGTTGCCTCAACGACGCTTAAAGCACCATGGCAACCATTCACAACTACTCCGCAGGCCCCTGCATCCTCCCTCCTTCTGTCCTCGAACAGGCTTCTCAAGCCGTGCGCGAATGGGACAACAACGGGCTCTCCCTCGTGGAAATGTCACACCGAAGCAAGCCCTTTGTGGCGGTCATGGAGGAATGTCGGGCGTTGACCAAGGAATTGTTGCAACTCCCGGATCGCTACGAAGTGCTGTACCTCCAAGGAGGCGCAAGCCTTGGCTTCCTGACGGCAGCCATGAATTTCTTGCCGGAAGGTGGACAGGCCGCTTACGCCGACACGGGCACGTGGTCGGCCAAGGCGATCAAGGAAGCCAAGCACGCGGGCCAAGTCGACGTGGTGACGTCTTCGAAAGAAAGCAACTACGACCACATCCCGGCCGTGGGCGAGGTGGACGGAGACAATGCCTTCCTACACATCACCACCAACAACACCATTTTTGGCACGCAGTACGCCCACATGCCAGACAGCAACGTGCCGCTTGTGGCCGACATGAGTTCGGACATCTTGAGCAGGACTTTTGACCCCAATCCATTCGCCCTGATTTACGGGGGCGTCCAAAAGAACATGGGGCCGGCGGGAGCCGTGATGTACGCCGTCGACACCGACCGCCTTGGCGCCACAGGACGCAGCATCCCCTCCTACCTGGATTTGTCTGTCCACTTGGGCAAGGACAGCATGTTCAACACCCCTCCCGTGTTCAGCGTGTACACCACCATGCTAACGCTCCGGTGGTTGAAAGAACAAGGAGGCGTGGCAGCGATTCAAGCAGCCAACGAGTCAAAGGCATCCTTGCTTTACGGCGAAATCGATCGAAACCCACTTTTTGTCGGCCATGCCCAACAAGGCAGCAGGTCCAACATGAACGTCACCTTCCGTTTGAACGACGACACCCAAGCCGAGCGCTTTGACGCGGCTTGGAATGCGGCAGGAATCAATGGCCTGAAGGGGCACCGGTCGGTCGGAGGCTACCGCGCCTCGATGTACAACGCCCTGCCTCTCGAGAGCGTCCAAGTCCTGGTGGATGTCATGGCCGAATTTGAACGGACCCAGGGCTAAGGCTGTTTCCAAAGAAAATCCCACAGAACATGAACATTTTGGCCAACGACGGCATCAGCCCTTCAGGCGCTGAAGCCCTCCGAAACGCAGGACACACCCTGCACACCGACTTCGTCGATGCAGACCACCTGCAAGCCTTCATCCATGAACACAGCATCGATGGCGTCTTGGTGCGTTCCGCGACCAAGATTCGTCAGCCCTTGATCGATGCCTGCCCCAACCTGAAGTTCATCGGACGAGGGGGCGTGGGCATGGACAACATCGACGTTGAATACGCCCGAAACAAAGGCGTCGCGGTCTTCAACACCCCAGCGGCCTCGTCCCAAAGCGTGGCCGAATTGGTCATGGGACACTTGTTCGCCTTGGCGCGCTTCCAGCACGACAGCAACCGCCAGATGCCTGCACGTGGCGCGGGTGAATTCAAGGCACTGAAAAAGGCTTACGGCAAGGGGACCGAGTTGCGAGGCAAGACCCTCGGCATCCTCGGCTTCGGGCGCATCGGACGTTCGCTCGCCTCCTACGCGTTGGGGTGCGGCATGAATGTGGTGGCCCACGATCCCTTCGTGACGGACGGCAACGTTCACGTCGCTGTGGGAGGACAAACCATCACCGTGGACTGCCCGCGCCTCTCCCTCGACGAGTTGCTTGGCAGCTCAGACATGGTAAGCGTGCACGTCCCCGCCCAAGCGGATGGAAGCGCAGTCATTGGCGCTGCGGAATTGGCCAAGATGAAGCCCGGCTCGTTCCTTGCCAACGCCGCACGTGGAGGTTCCGTGGACGAAGATGCGTTGCTCGCGGCGCTGGATTCTGGCCATCTCGCAGGTGCTGCCCTGGACGTGTTTGTCGGGGAGCCCGCGCCGCGCGCCGACGTGTTGGCGCATCCCAAGTTGGCGCTTACGCCCCACATTGGCGCCGCCACTTCGGAGGCCCAAGACCGCATCGGCTTGGAACTTGCTGCCCAAATTGAGGCCTTGGCATGACGCAGCGTGGCAACCTCATGAAGCCACTGGCCGCGGTGATGCCACCGAGGCACATGGCCCATTTGGTTGCTTCGAGGTCTTACTTGAGCTACAGCAAGGAGGCGCTTCAAGACAAGTTGAAGCACAACCCCTACTCCTACATTCAGGTCATCAATCCTGATGCCTCTTCCCACGTGGATTCGCCCCGGGGCACATCAGGGTTTTACAAGGCTGTCCGCCTAGGCTACGACGCGTTCAAAAACCAAGGATGGCTGCAGGAATCGCCTCAACAAGAATGGCTTGTCTACCGGCAATCGCACGGCGCGAAATCCTGGACGGGAATCGTTTGCAACCTGGACCTTGGCCTGTGCCGGGATGGACGGCTGAAAACCCACGAGCAAACGCTTGAGACCCGGGAGGGCATGTTCGCCAATTTCTTGGAGCACGTGGGATTCCATGCCGAGCCAATCCTTTGCGCGCATCCCAACCGTGGGCAAGGGCACGCCGATGCCGCCACAGTCCTTTCAAGCGTCACAGCGGATTCAGCCCACACCGACTTCATGACGGCGGATGGGGTCAGGCACCAAATCTGGCGCGTGGACGCGACGAGCCCACAGGGCCATGCCCTCAACGAGGCATGGAACCTAACGGATGCCTTGTACCTCGCGGATGGACACCATCGTCTCGCCTCGTCCCAGCGCCTGGCCAAAGCCCGCCCTGACCTTCCTGGAGCCCAGGAAATTTTGGCCTTCGTCGTGCCCCAAGACGACCTGACCATCCATGGCTTTCACAAGGAAATTCGAGGCGTCCATGCGGACACCGACACCATCGACCAAGCATTGAATGCACTGGGTTGCGACGTGCATCGGGTGCTCGATGGACGAGAAATGCCGTCGCAACCTGGAGAAATCCTTGTGATGCACCGAGGCACCACTTGGAGCCTCGTGCGTCCCGAGGGTGAGGAAGGCACTGACGCCGAGTGGGTGAACGTGCATTTGCTGGGCCGCGTGCTTGGGGTGGAAGATCCCCGAAACGACCCCAAGCTGCGCCATCGTCCCGCAGTGGAACGTCCATCAACGGGATGGTTGTCCTCTTTGAAGAATCACGACGACCGGTTGTTGGTGTTGATGCACCCAATCCCCTTCGACCAAATCATCGACGTGGCCGACCGCGAAGGCACGCTGCCTCCAAAAAGCACCTGGGTGGAGCCCAAACTGCGCAGCGCCTTGTTCATCCACGAATTTGACACCGAGCCATGAACGCGTCCATCGAATCGCAGCTCGCTTCTTTCCGCGAACAACTTGACGAAGGCGTCACCTTGGTGGCAGTCAGCAAAACGAAGCCAGACGAGGCCCTGCAAGAGGCCTACGACGCTGGCCAAAGGGACTTTGGAGAGAACCGCGTGCAAGAATTGGTGGGCAAGGCGGAACGGCTGCCCCGCGACATCCGATGGCACATGATTGGCCATGTGCAGACAAACAAGGTCAAGGACTTTGTGGCGCACGTGCACTTGGTTCATGGCGTCGATCGCCTCAAGGTGCTGAGTACCTTGGAAAAGGAGGCCGCCAAAATCAACCGCGTCGTTCGAGTCCTTTTGCAGGTGCACGTCGCCGAAGAATCCACGAAATTCGGCTTTGACGCCAGCGAGATTCGGGCATTGGCCAAGGCAGACCGCTGGCCCTACCCCCATGTGTGTCCTTGTGGACTGATGGGCATGGCGACATTCACCGACGACGAACGGCAGGTCCGCGACGAATTCGCCCAATTGGCCGCACTTCACCGAGAGGTCGCGTCCGCCATGCAACCCCTTGCAGAAGCGCATGGCGAGGCATGGAACACGTTGAGCATGGGGATGAGTGGAGACTGGCAAATCGCCGTCGAGGAAGGAAGCACCATGGTTCGCATCGGGAGCGCCATTTTTGGGTCACGGCCATGAGTGACTCGCGCGAACGTTTTCAGTCCTGGGAGGATTGGTGGAAGGGTTGGATGGTCCTCGCGCCCATCGTCGGCTTTGGCAGCACGACCTTGGTGAAAAATCAGCTCTACCGGATTTGGAAGGTGACCCATGGATTGACGGATGGAGTCTCGGCGCAGGAAGCGCGGGACATGGGGCTTGTGCCCCCGAGTTGGGAAGGCGCCGCATGGTACGGCGTCGCGGCGGTGGTCATCTTCACGTTGTTTTACGTCCTCGCCGCGCGCACATGGATGCGGCACGTGCCCATCGACGAACCCCACGAATGACGTGAAACACCCTTGGTGCACCCTCGCTTGCCTCGCCCTGATGTCGTGCGAAGGTGCCACGTACGTGGACCAGCGATTCACCAACGCCACGCAAGACACCCTCTGGTTGGGTTGCCGCAACGACCCAGCGCTGACTGGATGGGAATGGCAAGAGGTTTGGATGGTTCCCCCAGGCGCAACCCACGTCCATTACGCCGTGGACCAATGGGGCAAATGCCACGAATGCTCCGCTTACGAGGTGGCGCCTTACGGGCTGGACTCCCTTTGGGCTGAAGGCCAAACCTTGTCCGTCGATTGGCTGAACGATACGTTGTGGACAGTGGACGTGGAAGAAGGGCTGACATGGATTCGATTCAACCAGAACCTGCGCATCGTACCTTCTCACTTTGATTGACCCCTACCCCTGTTCCATGAATCGCATCTGCTTCCTTTTGGCGCTCACGCTGGCCTCCTCTGGGGCCATGGCTCAAACCCTTTCATCCGTGGAATCGGTGGAATACGAGCCCAACAGCAACCGGTGGTTCGTGAACGCCGGCAGTAGCATTTTGGTCACCGCCGACGAGGGCATCTCCTGGGAGACCTTCGGCAACGGCGGCGCCACGCATGGCATGGAGGTGCTGGGTTCGTCCCTGTTTGCCATCCGCAACAACGTCATTTTTGCCTTCGATGTCGTCACCGGCGAAGAATTGGGTTCGGTGGCGCCTACGGGCGCGTCGTTTTTGAACGGCATGGGCAGCGAGTCGTCCGAATTGGGCGACTTCCTCGTGGTGAGCGATTTCGGGACGGGACGTTTGTTGAAGATCGACGTGTCCGACCCTGGCAACATGGTGGCCTCCACCCTTCTGGCCAACACGGGCACGACGCCCAACGGCGTGACGGTGAAAGATGGCGTGGCAACCGTGGTGAACTGGGGAGGCAATGCGGACATCTTGCAAGTGGATGTGGCCACCGGCGAGTTGACCACGCTGATCGACGGCACCGGACTGGGCAATTGCGACGGCGTGGACTGGGCGAACGGTTCCATCGTGGTGAGTTCGTGGTCGCCCCAGCGCATCACCCGTTTCACCCCTGACCCGGACAACTCAGGGACGTGGCTGTCAGAAACCTTGATTCAGGGCTCTCCCCTGAGCAACCCTGCCGACTTGAGCGTCAACACGCTGGGCGATTTGTACGGCGTCGCATGCAGCGGCAACAACACCGTGTACTTCGGGCCGTTGTTGGATGTTTCCGCCCTCACGCCGATCGCACTGCCTGGCGCAGACGCCCAACTCACATCACAGGGCATCACGCTCGAAGCGGACGTGTCGGGGACCTGGTTCATTCAAGGGATGGACGCATTGGGCAGGGCGTTGGGCACCTGCTCGGTGCCTTGCACCGCGGGCGCACAACTGGTGGATTGGTCACAAATGGGCGCGTGGGGACAGCGATCCGCGCTGTTGACGGCGAAGTTCACTCCCGCGGCTTCAGGCGTCGGCGCCTGGCAGACCACCTTGAAGCGCGTGGTGCTTCGCTAGGCTGGATCGACGTCGACCGTCAAGCGCAGGCGTTTCCATCGGGCGTCTGCCGTGAATTCGTCCAGGTCCGCTTGCAACAGGGGCCTGTATTGCGACGGCGCCAAGGCTCGTTCAAACTTCAAGGTGAGCTGGCGAATGTGCTGGTCGTTGATGCGTGACAAAGCGGGCGTGTCTGGACCCAACACCCGCTCGCCAAATCGCTGGTGCAGGCGCGCAGCAAGGACCTGGGAACCGGCTTCCACGCGTTGGGCGTCTCCGTGCTTCAAGGTGAGCCGAATCATCCGAACGTAAGGCGGATACAAGTAGGTCTGCCGTTCAATCAATTCCCGGCGAACCAGGGCGTCGTGGTCATGGTCAACGACGTGGCGGAGGAGCCAATGGTCGGCGCTGAAGGTTTGGATGACGACCTTGCCGCGCGCCTTGCTTCCTGAACGGCCGGCGCGGCCGGCGACCTGGGTCAGCATTTGGTACGCACGCTCAAACGACCGAAAATCGGGAAAGGTCAGCATGCGGTCTGCCGACAACACGCCCACCAGCCCAACGTGCTCAAAGTCCAGCCCTTTGGTCACCATTTGGGTGCCCACCAAGATGTCAAACTCCTTGTTGGCAAACGCAGACAACAGCTTCGCGTGCGCCTTCTTTTTGCGGGTCGTGTCCAAGTCCATGCGCGCCACCTTGGCCGTGGGGAACAATTCGGCGAGCTCCTCCTCCACCCGTTCCGTGCCCAAGCCCTGGGGCTTCAGTGCCGTGCTTCCGCACGCCACGCATTGCGACGGCGCTGGACGCTCGTGGTAGCCACAGTGGTGACAGTGCAATCCGCCCAACGTCTTGTGCACGACCAAGGGGATGTCGCACCGTTCGCAATCGACCGCGTGGCCGCATTGCGTGCATTGGTAGGCCGGCGCGTAGCCCCTTCTGTTTTGGAACAAAATCACTTGGTTCCCTTGATCCAACGTCGCCTGCATCTCGTCCCGTAGCATCTTCCCGAAGCCCCCGCGCATGCTCCGCTGTTTGTGCTCCTTGCGCAAATCCGAAACAAAGATCTCTGGCAACATGGCGCCGCCGTACCGCTCGGTCAACGGCACCACCTTCACCTTGCCCTGGCTGCCCAACCACTGGGTCTCCACCGCAGGAGTGGCGGAGCCAAGCACCAGTGGGGTTTTCCATTTGGCCGCCATCCAAAGCGCCACGTCGCGGGCGTGGTAGCGCGGCGTGGGGTCGTGCTGCTTGAAGCTCGTCTCGTGCTCTTCGTCGACCAAGACCAAACCCAATTGAGGCATGGGCAACATGATTGCGCTTCGGGCCCCCACCACCAACTGCCCTCCTTTGGGAGAGGACACCTCCATCCAAGTCTCGGTGCGCTCCCGGGTGGAGAACCGGCTGTGGTAAACCATCACCACGTCGCCAAAAAACCGTCGAAGTCGCTCGATCAATTGGGTGGTCAACGCAATCTCGGGCACCAAAAAAAGCACCTGCTGGCCTGCGCTCAAGGCCTCGGCAATCAGATGCGTGTAAATCTCCGTTTTGCCCGACCCCGTGACGCCGTGCAGCAACACGGGCGTGCGCTGGACCAGGCCTGCATGGATGGCGTGGTAGGCCTCAGATTGGGCGTCTGACAGCTGGGGCATGGTCGCCAGCGGCCCCGCAACGTTGCGCGTGGGCTTGCGCATCTCAACACGCAACACCCCGCGGTCCACCCACTTCTTGACGGTGCCCGCGTCGGTTTTGCTCAGCTTTTGCGCTTGGAGTTTGGGCAACTCGCCGTGCTCAATCACGGCCAACAGGAGGCGCTCCATGGCCACCGCGCGCACGCCAGCCCACGCCAATGACTCCGACAACGTCTCCTCCGCCAAGCCCTCCTCGAGCATCAACCATGCCTCCTCACGTGGCACCATGGCCTCGTCCAATTCCTCCTTGGCAATGGCAAGACCCCGTTGAATGAGTTGCCGAATGAACCGCTGGGGGTGCTTCACCTCCATGATTTCCGCGCACTCCTTCAAGCCCAGGTCGTCTCGAACATGCAGGGCGTCCAGCAACATCAACGCCTTGGTATCCAAGCCGTCTTCGGAGGCGTTGGCTGCGTCTGGATGCAACGCGATGCGGGATTGGCTCTCCAGTTTCATGCCGGACGGCAACGCCGCCATCAACACTTCGCCCACCGAACACATGTAGTGCGCGGCCATCCAATCGAACAATTCAATTTGGCGCGCAGTCACCACGGGCTGCTCGTCGACCAGGGCTTCGACGGGCTTGGCTGCGTACCCCTGTGGGGCACGTTCATGGACCTCCCAAATGACGCCTGTCCACTTTTTGTGGCCCAATGGCACCACGACCCTGCACCCTACTTTGGGTGCCTCCTCCATCCCCAACCAGCTGTACGTCAATGCCTTTGGAAGCGCCAGAGGCACCACGACTTCGACGAAGCAAGCGGGGTTGGAAGCAGATGTGGACACGGAGGGGAAAATTAGGGTTGAAACGCGGCAAACCTTGCCTGCAGTTGGTTGTTCTTTCGGGTATGGCAACTTCCATTTCTCCCCTTTCCGCCGGTGACAAGGCCCCTGCATTTCAGGCGGAAGACCAAACGGGCAAGCTCCGCACCCTTGACGAATTCCAAGGCTCCAAGCTCGTCCTGTACTTCTACCCCAAAGACAACACCCCAGGCTGCACGTCGCAAGCCTGCAACCTCAACGACCACCTTGACACGTTGCGTGCCAAAGGGTACCACGTGTTGGGCGTGAGCCCTGACCCGGCCAAGTCGCACCACAAGTTCATCGACAAGTTCGGCTTGAAGTTTGACCTGCTCTGCGACGAGGACAAGGCCGTTCATCAGGCCTATGGCGTATGGGGGTTGAAGAAATTCATGGGGCGTGAGTACGACGGCACGCACCGGACGACGTTCGTCATTGACGAACAAGGCATCATCGAGCAAGTGATCGCCAAGCCGCAAGTCAAGCTCCACGCCGAAGAGATCCTCGGCGAGGTCGCCACGCGATGAACGGCCCCGTTCATTGTTTTTTGTCAAACGTTGACAAAACAGTCCCCGCTCCGTAAGTCCTTTACGGAGCCCTTCAAATACCTTCGCTCAAAACAATTCGACATGGGTGCAAACGCAGACAAACTCAAGGCACTCCAGTTGACGATGGATCGACTGGACAAGACGTACGGAAAAGGAACCGTGATGAAACTCGGCGCCGAAGCCGTGGAAAAGGTGGACGTCATTCCCAGTGGCAGCTTGACCCTGGACTTGGCCCTCGGCATCAGTGGCTACCCCAAAGGACGCGTGGTGGAAATCTACGGACCTGAATCCTCGGGAAAGACAACGCTCGCCATCCACGCGATTGCCGAATGCCAAAAGCAAGGCGGCATTTGCGCCATCGTGGACGCGGAACACGCCTTCGACAAGTTCTACGCCGAGAACCTCGGTGTGGACACCGAAAACCTCCTGATTTCTCAGCCAGACAACGGCGAACAAGCGCTCGAAATCGCCGACAACCTGATTCGTTCGGGCGCCATTGACCTCTTGGTCATTGACTCGGTGGCGGCGTTGACGCCTCGGGCGGAAATCGAAGGCGAAATGTCCGACAGCTCCGTGGGTCTGCAAGCGAGACTCATGTCCAAGGCGTTGCGGAAGTTGACGGGCACCATCAGCAAGACAGGGTGTTGCTGCATCTTCATCAACCAGCTGCGCGAGAAAATCGGCGTGATGTTCGGCAACCCCGAAACGACCACGGGTGGAAACGCGTTAAAATTCTACTCTTCGGTACGCCTCGACATTCGCCGCTCCACTCAAATCAAGGACGGAGACGTCGTCAAGGGAAACCGCACGAAGGTGAAGATTGTCAAGAACAAGGTTGCCCCTCCTTTCCGTCGTGCGGAGTTTGACATCATGTACGGGGAAGGCATTTCCAAGACAGGCGAAGTCATCGACCTCGGTGTAGACCACGGCGTGATCAAGAAAAGTGGTTCTTGGTTCTCTTACGGAGACACCAAGCTCGGCCAAGGCCGCGACGCGGTGAAATCCTTGCTCAACGACAACCCCGAGCTGATGGATGAACTCGAAGCCAAAATCAGGGAAGCGATCAACCCCACGCCCGCTGCCCCTGAGCAACTCGAAGAAGAAGCAGCAATGGCAT
>CAZKGY010000024.1:0-13320 GCA_964552305.1 uncultured Comamonadaceae bacterium | reverse complement strand
GTAGGTCTTATGCCCCAGAATCAGGGGTTCACGAATGGCTGCTTCTCTCTGCATGATCGTACTATCAAGCTTGGGATTCGTCTACGTTTCGCACCTTCGTCATGTAGAAGATGTTGGGCTGAACACCTATTTCCTCCAAGGCGTGGTAGGAACGGTTGTTTTTCGAGCGTTCTGATACCACAGACTTTACGTCATTCAAGTCACCGAAAGAAATGGCATTTGTCGGACAAGCATCCGAACACGCGCAGGAAACCATATCATCTGTGAGAGGGACGCCTTGTTTTTTCGCCTCGAGCTTGGAAGATTGAATCATCTGAATGCACATGGAGCATTTTTCAATCACACCTCTAGCGCGGACGGTCACATCGGGATTCAACACCATTCGAGTAAGCGAATCTTGCGCAGGGTTGCTATGCTGGAACTTGCTGTATCCTTGATAGTTGAACCAGTTGAAACGTCTGACTTTGTATGGGCAATTGTTCGCGCAATACCGCGTACCAATGCAACGATTGTACGTCATTTGATTTAACCCTTCGTTGCTGTGGGTTGTGGCAGCGACTGGGCAAACAGTTTCGCAAGGAGCGTGGTTGCAGTGCTGACACATCATCGGCATATGCACGGTCTGCGGATTGGCAGAGGGGTCTTCCATCTTCGTATACGAAGCGATGACACCAACTCCTTCCTCTTCTCCTCTTTCTTGTGACCAGTCAGAGGCATAATAGCGGTCAATTCTCAACCAATGCATGTCTCGGTGACGCCGCACTTCATCTTTACCCACGACCGGCACATTGTTCTCAATGTGGCACGCCGTCACACACGCGCTACAACCTGTGCAGGTGCTCAAATCAACGGTCATCCCCCAGCGGTGTCCAATCCCTTCAACTGGATGACTTTTCCACAAGTCAAATGCACTGGTTTTTTTGCCATCGCGAGCATCAATAATACCATCTCCATTGACATCCTCGTGTACAGCGAGGGTGTGACTGCGATTCCATGAAGCGAGGCCTTTGGGCTTGTCTGCTTCTCTTTTAAAAGCTGACAACGTGGTTTCTTTGACCACTGAACCACGATCCATGACCGTGTTGTGGATTTGAGTTGCAGCAAGTGGATACTCCTCACCTGTAGGCTCAATCGCAACGTTGTAGGATGCGTAACGTGGCAAGTCATTGACCATCTGCGCAAATCCGAAGGCATTGCCACCAATTGGCATCGGCAGCCCATCGTCAGTCATGACATATTCGCCATTTTCCTCAGTTTGGAATGCCGCACGACCAATGGCCTCTCCACCATCTCCACGGCCATACCCCAAAGCAATGCCAACAGTCCCTGGCGCCTGTCCAGGTTGCATAAAGGCCGGAAGCTCAATCGACTTTCCATTGGCCGTTACCTTCACTAGCGAGGCTTTGTCACGCTGAGCGATGTATGTGTTGAGACCCATCGCTTCCATGTCAATGCGGGCCATGGTGACATAATTGTCCCAAGTTACTTTTGTGACTGGGTCAGGGGTTTCCTGAAGCATGGGGTTGCCCGCTTGTTCCCCAGCTCCAATGCACATCTTCACGTAGAGATCCAGTTCAAACTGCGAATCACTCTTCACAGCAAGCAAAGTCTCCTTGGCCTGTTGCAAAGCCTGAAGGTTCCGCGCGGGATCCACAAAGGTTGACGCTTCCGCGCCTTTGGCCATGTAGTATCCGTCGTGCAGACAGCCACTCCATTGGACATCTGAATACATCTGGTCCGACGTGTAATCACTGTTAAACGTCTTCCGAATTTCAGTGTACCAATCCGACTCAAATTGACTCCATGCCATGAGGCTTTCACCTGCCGGTCTCGTCTTGAAAAGAGGTTGAATGGTGGGCTGAACCAAGTCCACTCGTTCTCCGTCAATGGACAAATCATTCCAACTCTCCAACCAGTGTGGTGTGGGGGCCAATGCTTCACATCGAGACCCAGTCTCATCGGCAAATCCACCCATGTACACCGTCGTGTTCACATTGCTCAGCCCTTTGCGAAAGGCCTCCTTGTCCAACGCGTTGTAAGCTGGGTTTACGTCAAACATCAACAGCGCGCCCACCTTTCCTTCGTTCATGTCCTTCACGAGGGTGTTGAAGGCTCGATCATCGCCTTGGAAAAGCTGATTGCTTCCGTACTTGACCGTTGTGCCTTCCGCACCAAGGAGACGGTTCATGTCTGCCACGAGCAATTGTGCTTCGACATCATTGATGCCAGCAACAACAAGTGCTTTTCGCCCCGCTTTTTTCAAATCAGAAACGGCTTTTTCGATGGCAGCAGCTATTGGACCTGTCGAAAATTGTTTCTGAGTTCCTTGACTCAAAAGCTCGTGCATCGCGACCAAAACCTTGCCCTGTTCAGATGGCTTCACCATGGTCCTGTAATCCGAGTTGGTACCCGTCAAGCTCATGACGCTCTCAAAAACGTGCAACCGCGACATGTTTTCGAGTTCAGGCAGTCGGGTTTTCACCCACTCATCCTCATAGTACGCTGAGTCTCCCCAGGTACCCAAAAAGTCTGCTCCAACGCTGGCAACCATGGTCGCCTCCTTGAATTCATAACTCGGAAATACGTTTTTGCCTGAGTGCTTCATTGCGGCAACCCGAAGCGCACCATGGCTGATGGCGTCCACCATCACATGCTCTGCCCCATTGACCTCGCAAAAACGTTGAATTGTGCGCTGAAGAGACGGGCTCAAGATGGTGTTGGTCAGCAACACTTTGCGACCAGGACCCTTGAGTCCAGAGGCCACATATTGATCGATGCTGCCCCACGTCGTTTCTGCCCCGTTCAATCTCGGACCATTCAACCTTGCACTGTCATACAATCCCAACACGGAGGAGTTTACGCGTGCGTTTGCATGGCCAACGCCCGTCTTCCTGTTGTTGTTGATGAAAATGGGACGCCCCTCTCTTGTTTTTACGAAAACGTTGCAGTAGTCGTATCCGTTGTAAAAGGTTGATGCGTAGTGATTGGCAACGCCGGGGGTCACATCCGCAGGTTTGTTGGTGTACGGAATACTTTTGATGACTGGCGTCTCGCAAGCGGCCAAGGTTGCAGCTGCCAAAGAGAAGCCCATGAATTTCAAAAAATCACGACGCCCAGTATTGGCTGTGGTCATGCTCTCATTTGAGAGGGACTCGTCCAAGGATTTGTGTTGCGGAAATTCTTGGCTTTGTAAATTTTTGAAAGCCTCTGTTTGATGAAGGTCATCGAGTCCCGTCCAGTAGCGTTTGTTGTTCGCCATGATTATTCGCTTCAAATAGGTCTATCTATTGTTTGGACTTAGTAATGGCACTTGGAGCATTCCCAGCCCCCGAGTTCCTTGACCGTGATTTTGTCGTCTTCCAAAATGCGGCGCAACTCTTCGTTGCCTCGCACGTCATCTTTCATTCGGTTGTGCATCTCCTCGTAGTACTCGCTGCTGGCGAGGTCGATGGATGCCTTGTTGTGGCACTCAATGCACCATCCCATCGTGAGGGTGGGCTTGCTGAGCTCGATCAACCCCGGGTACTTGTCCGTGAGGGTGTTGATGTGGTCCACCGATGCAATGCGGCCAGCGCTCCATGTTTCGACGTCTCCGTGGCAGTTCTGGCATTGCAATCCACCCACCACGACGTGTTGCTGGTGGCTGAAGTATACGTGGTCTGGAAGGTTGTGAACCTTATTCCACTTGATGGGCTCTCCCGCAAAGCTGGCTTGTGGCGAGGGGTAACCGTTTTGGCCTTTCCCATCGAGGTAAGTCCCTGTTTCCGGATCAAACCCGATGGCCGCGTAGATTTTGCCAATCTCCACTTCGCCGTAACGTGAGCCCTTCTTCACCGCCTTGTGGCAGTTCATGCACACGTTGGTGCTCGGGATGCCGGCATGCTTCGATTCGTACGCGCTGTGGTGGCAGTACTTGCAGTCCACTTCGTTCTCGCAGACGTGCACCGAGTGAATGAACTTCACCGGCTGCTCGGGAAGGTACCCTTCGTACACGCCCACGCCCATCAACGCCTGGTAGCCTTGGACAACCCCGAAGGACACCAAGAAGACGCCGATCAAGCTGACGAAAACCAAATTGTTCCAAGCCCATCCCTTCAACCGCTCAAAGTAGCCGAGGTCTTCAAGCTCTGCCTGTCCTTCGCGCTCGCGGAGGGCATTGGTTAGCGACCGGTTGATGCCCGACGCACTCAAGGCAATGATCAAGAAGACCACCAGCAGGGTCAAAAACCAGAGGGTGTTGCTGCTTTTGTCTTCTTCCAAAGGTTGCTCGTCAATGTTGATGCAACCGGAATCCGTGGAGGCCGTGGCCTCCGCGTCGGGCGGGTTTTGGACGTAGGCCATGACGTCGCGGATCTCATCCGACGACAAGGCTTGGGCGGTCATCCACCCATAGGTCCCGAGGTAGCGATCCACCAACGACTTGATGTACTTGTCACCCGTTTCTGCCGCCCCTTGTGGGTTTTGAATCCACTGGACCAAAAGCTCTTCGCTCGCCCCCCAGCGGTCCTTGATGCCCGCAAGGCCAGGTGCAGCCAGCGCTTCGTTCGTCACTTTGTGGCATGAGGCGCAGTTCGCATTGAACAACGCTTGGCCACTTTCAACGTCGCCGCCTTCCCAGATGGACTGCGCAGACAAGGTCTGAGCCCCCACCAATGTGGAAACTGCCAGGAGATGCGCCACCCGTCGAGCGAGGCTCGCGCACTGTGTTTGAATGTTTCGCATGTCGATTGAGTACCCTCTCAATTTGAACACGAAAATAAGCCAAACAAAAGCCTCTAGCCATGCTTGTCACGGGAATGTCATAAACAAGGGGCATTTAGAATCGTTCTACGTGCCCAAGACACGTTGGAACAAACTCAAAGCCAATTTGTTGAAAACGGGCCTTCAGAAGCCATCTGCCCGCAGCTTTTGGAGCCCTTTTTGCAGAATACCTTTGTCCACGAACATGAACCTCCCATCCATGACGAAGAACGTCCCTCTTGCGACCTTGTGCCTGCTGTTTTGGGGCTTGGGTGGCGCCCCTTCCTCGGCCCAAACATCCGCCCAAGCAGACTCCACGGCCGAAGAATCGGGTTGGTGGAAGGGCCTGTTCCGGCAAACGGTGCCTGACGCCAAGTCCCTTGGTTGCGCGCCCCAAGACACCTCGTTTACGGCTGCAGCAACCGACAGTTTGCCCACGTCATCGGTGGCCGCAGACAGCTTGCAGACCTTTGACGGTCAAGGAAGCGTGACGTGGTTGATGGATGGGCAAGTGGCCCACCTCGACTCGATGGCCAAAGACAACCCCAAGGCCATGCAAGGGTACAGAATTCAGATCTACTTCGGTTCCTTGTCCGAGGCCCGTGCCGTGAAGGCGGCTTTCCGGAAGGAGCATCCAGACGTGGGCTGCCAATTGTTGCCCATCTCACCCAACTATGCTGTGACAGTTGGGAACTTTCGAGACCAGTGGGAAGCGAGACGAGCGTTGGACTCGGGCGACCTTGGGACGTGGCGGAACGCCTTGGTCATCCCAAGCGACATTGACTTTGCGCTGAATTGAGGAATCAGTCGTCGAGCGTCTGCTTGACTTCCACTTCTTCGTAGGCTTCGACGACGTCTCCGACCTTGATGTCGTTGAATCGATCAATGTTCAATCCGCATTCGAAGCCCTTGGCCACTTCCTTGGCGTCGTCCTTGAAACGCTTCAATGAGCCCAATTCCCCGGTGTACACAACCACGCCGTCGCGAATCACGCGCACGCGGCTTGAACGGAAAATCTTGCCTTCCGAAACGAAGCATCCCGCAATGGTGCCCACCTTCGAAATTTTGAACGTCTCACGGATTTCAGCCGTGCCGACCACGTTTTCTTCAATTTTCGCAGACAAGAGGCCTTCCATCGCGTCTCGCATTTCCTCGATCGCCTGATAGATGATGGAGTAGAGCTTGATCTGGATTTCTTCCTGTTCCGCCAACTTCCTTGCCGACGCCGAAGGACGCACCTGGAAGCCAATGATGATTGCGTTCGAGGCAGACGCCAACAGAACGTCCGAATCGGAAATCTGGCCCACTGCTTTGTGGATGATGTTGACCTGAACCTTCTCGGTGGTGAGCTTCTGCAAGGAGTCGCTCAATGCCTCGATGGAACCGTCCACGTCGCCCTTGATGATGAGGTTCAATTCCTTGAATTCCCCCACTTCGATGCGTCGTCCCAATTCCTCCAAGGTGACAGTCTTCTGCGTACGCACGCCCTGCTCTCGCTGGAGCTGCTGACGTTTGGTTGCGATGGCCCTGGCGTCCTTCTCGTCCTCGAAGACGTTGAACTTGTCTCCTGCGTTGGGGGCTCCGTCAAAACCAAGCACCGACACTGGCGTGGCGGGTCCTGCCTCTTCGACGCGTGCGCCACGTTCGTTGAACATCGCCTTGACGCGACCGCTATGCTGGCCCGCAAGCATGGCATCACCCACACGCAAGGTGCCGGCTTCCACCAGGACGTTGGTCACGTAGCCGCGGCCTTTGTCCAAGCTGCTTTCCACCACCGTGCCCAACGCACGCTTCTCTGGGTTTGCCTTCAATTCGAGCAATTCGGCCTCCAAAAGGACCTTGTCAAGCAGCTCTTCGATGTTCGTGCCCATCTTGGCCGAAATCTCCTGGCACTGGTACTTGCCTCCCCAATCTTCAACCAAGATGTTCATTTCCGCCAACTCCTGCTTGATGCGGTCTGGGTTGGCCGTCTCTCGGTCCATTTTGTTCAAGGCAAACACCATGGGAATCTCGGCCGCTTGGGCGTGGTTGATGGCCTCCTTTGTTTGGGGCATCACGCGGTCGTCCGCGGCAATGACGATGATCGCCAAATCGGTCACTTGCGCACCACGGGCCCTCATGGCCGTGAAGGCTTCGTGACCTGGGGTGTCGAGGAACGTGATTTTCTTGCCTGAATCCAGCTCCACCGCGTATGCACCAATGTGCTGCGTGATTCCCCCGGCCTCGCCTGCGATGACGTTGGCCTTTCGGACAAAGTCGAGCAGCGACGTTTTCCCGTGGTCGACGTGGCCCATGACGGTCACGATCGGCGGACGTCCGACCAAATCGCTTTCGTCGTCCTCTTCCACCACAATGCTCTCCTCCACCTCTGCACTGACGAATTCCACCTCGAATCCGAATTCTTCGGCAATCAGCGTGATCGTTTCGCTGTCCAGACGCTGGTTGATGGACACCATGATGCCCAACGTCATGCACGCAGAGATGACGTCGTTCACGCTGCGGTTCATCATGGTCGCGAGTTCAGCCACCGTGACGAACTCCGTGATTTTCAAGATGCTTTCTTCAAGCTGCGACTGGAGGTTGCTTTCCTCGTGTCGTTGCTGAATGGCGTCGCGCTTCCGGCGGCGGAGCTTCGAAGACTTGGACTTCTTGCCTCCGCTCAACCTGGCGAGCGTGGCGCGAATTTCCTTCTGGATGTCTTCTTGGCTGACCTCCTTCTTGGGCTCGTTTTTGCGTCCCCGGGTGCCTGCGGTGCGGTTGCCAGGTCCCCCTGCTTTCGACACGTCTACCTTCTTGACACGCACGCGCTTGCGCTTGCCATCCTCCCCAACCTTTCCTGGCGTTCGTTTCTTCTCGACCGGCAATTCAATTTTCCCCACCACAGTAGGGCCACTGAGCTTATCGGCTTTGGCGCGAACCACGTCCGGTTCTTTGGGAGCCTCCGTGGCAGGGGTCTCCTCCTTCGCGGGTGTCGCTTCTTCTGCCTTGGCAGGCTCCTCCGTCTCTTCCTTGACCGGCTCGGCCTTGGCCGCCTTCTTCGGCTTCAACGCGTCGAGATTGACCTTGCCCACAACCTTGGGGCCACTGGTCTCTGACTCGGGCGCTTGTTCCGCCTTGGGAGCCTCTTGCGTCTCGGCAGCGGGCGCCTCAACCTTGGCGGGTTCAGGGGCCGTCTCTTTGGGGGTAGAGCGCTCCACAACGGGTGCGGCCTCGCTCTTACGGAATTGACTGAGGTCGATTTCCGGCTCCTCTTGCACTTCCCCTTGCTTCACGCGCTTCTTGGCGCTCGCCAAGGTGATGCTCTCACGCTCCGTCACGCTGGCCGCGGTGCGCTGGGCCTTCTGTTTGATCTCCTTGTCCCCTTGGAAGTTGTTCCTCACCAACGCGTAGGTGTCAGGGTCCAACTTCGTGTTGGGGTTGGCTTCGACCTCAATGCCCTTGGACGCCAAAAAGTCCACCACCGTGGCGATGCCAAGGTTGAACTCTCGGGCGGCTTTGCTTAGTCGGACAGGTTTGGTTGAGTCAGCCATGAAGGGAATTTTCAGTGTGAAATTAAGGGAGAATGGGGTCGCATGGAAGCCTGGTTGCTTCGCGTTGTTCCGGGGATTGCTGGAAAACTTTTACCCGTCCAATTCGTTTTTCAAAATGGACATGACTTCGCGAATCGTCTCGGCCTCGAGGTCCGTGCGCTTCACCAAGTCTTCTTCTTCCAGGTTGAGCACGGAACGGGCCGTGTCGCAACCAATCTTGACAAATTCGTCGAGGATCCACTCGTCGATTTCGTCGGCAAACTCCTTCAATTCCACGTCGTCTGCCACCTCGTCATCCTCGCGGTAGACGTCGATGTCGTAGCCCGTCAACAGGCCGGCGAGTTTGATGTTGTTTCCTCCCTTGCCGATGGCCAAGCTCACTTGGTCTGGCTTGAGGAAGACCTCCGCCTTGCCCGTTTCGGGGTGCAAAGCCATGGACGTGATTTTCGCAGGGCTCAACGCGCGCTGAACCAGCAACTCCTCGTTGGAGGTGAAGTTGATGACGTCGATGTTTTCGTTGCGCAATTCACGGACGATGCTGTGGATGCGTGATCCTTTCATCCCGACGCATGCGCCCACCGGATCGACGCGGTCGTCGTACGATTCCACGGCCACCTTGGCGCGCTCCCCTGGAGAGCGGACAATTTTCTTGATGGTGATCAACCCGTCGTAGATCTCGGGCACTTCCATTTCAAACAAGCGCTCCAAGAACTCCGGCGCCGTGCGGCTCAAAATGATGCGCGGGGTGTTGTTGCGCATCTCCACCGCGGCCACAACGGCACGGACGGTGTCTCCTTTCTTGAAGAAATCGCCGGGAATTTGGTGCTCCCTTGGCATGACCACTTCGTTGTCTTCGTCGTCGACGAGCAACATTTCGCGCTTCCAAATCTGGTACACCTCCGCCGTGACCACCTCGCCCACGCGCTCTTTGTACTTGCCGTACAAGGCGTCCTTCTCCATGTCCAAGATGCGACCCGCCAGGTTTTGGCGGAGCGACAACACGTTTCGGCGCCCAAAGCTTTCAAGCTTGATCTCCTCGGACAAATCCTCGCCGACCTCGAAGTCGTCTTCCACCTTCAACGCCTCGGAAAGCGCCACCTGGGTGTTTTCGTCTTCCACGGCACCGTCTTCCACAATCTCGCGGTTCCGCCAGATCTCCAAGTCGCCTTTTTCAGGGTTGAGGATGAAATCGAAGTTCTCGTCAGAGCCGTAACGCTTGATGATCATGTTCCGGAACACTTCTTCCAGAATGCCCATCAGGGTTTCCTTGTCGATGTTCTTGAATTCCTTGAATTCTGCGAACGATTCCAAAAGGTTCAACTGCATTTGATGTGTGTCTATGCCGAACTCAGGCCGGCGGGTTTTTAAACGAGATGATCACTTTCGTCCAGTGGACGTCTTGGAAGCGGAACTCGTGCTGTTCCACCACCCATTCTTTTGCTTTTCTGCCTTCGATGCGTCGCTTTTCGCGGGTCTCGACCACGAAATGGCCTTCTTCCACGGCGCGCAACACGCCTTCGATTTTGGGGCCCTCTACAGGCATCACCGCCACTTCCCTTCCCACGTTTTTCAAATATTGACGATGCAACTTGAGGGGTTGGTCCAGACCAGGCGAACTCACGTCAAGCGAGAAGTCCTGGACTTCGCGGTCCAGCGACGACTCGATGTGACGGCTCAACCCCATGCAAAACTGGATGGACGTGTTTTCGTCGTGGTCCACCAGCACGCGAATGTTGCTGCCGTCGGACACGGTCACGTCCACCAAAAAGCCAGGGGTTCCCTCGAGGTGTTCCTCGGCGAGGGCGCGGATGTCTTCGGTTCGAATCAAGGCGTTGTTTGTTTGACCGACGACCGAACATTCAGGGGACAAAAAAGAGGCCTCCTGGCCCCTCCATGTGTCGTTCGTCTGTCTTTCCACCGCAAAAGTAGGCAATTCCTCCCTTCCGTCCTACCTTCACTTCATGTCGTTTGTGCTTCGAATGATTGCTGAAGGGGAACACCAGCAACAGGATTTCAAGTTGCGGGTGGACGACGCCGCCAAAATCGCCAAGACGTTGTGTGCGTTCGCCAACTCCCAAGGAGGAAGGTTGCTCATTGGCGTGAGGGACAGTGGCGAAGTGGCTGGGTGTCGCGTGGAAGAGGAATTCCACATGGTGCAATGCGCGGCAGAAGTGCACTGCCACCCCCCTGTTGCGTTTGAGTCTCAGGTTTGGAAGCATCAATTCCTGTCCATCTTGGAGATCCGTGTCCCCCAGAGCGCCAACCGACCCCATTTCCTTGAGGCCACCCACCCGAAGCTGGGCCACAAGACCTGGCAGGCCTACCTGCGTCACGAAGACAAAATCATCAAGGCCAGCCCCGTCCAAGTGAAGGTGTGGCAATACCAGTTGAACTTGGAGCGCTCCGAGTTTCGCTACGACATGCACGTGGGCAAGCTGTTTCGCAAGTGGAGAGAGGGCGGGTTGCTTCGGTTCCCGCAGGTCGCCCGAACGGCCCGCATCTCGTTTGAGGAGGCAGAAGACTTGCTCGCCCTCTTGATGGTGTGGGGCATCGTAGACTCCACCTACGGCAAACAAGGGCACCGTTACGGTTTGGCCTCGGAGGAAGCCTTGGACAAACTCGAGCAAGAAGGGGCCGAAGCGTTCCGCTGGAAACACGCAGGGTGAAATTGTTCGTTCCCGGAAGCAATATCCCGAACTTCGCCACGTCATGAAGGCCGTGAGATTCCTTTTGCACCGCGCCATCGCGGGCGTCCTGTTGGCGTCCTTGTCCTGGACCAGCTGGGGCCAGTACGAAGTTTCCAGCTGGCGCGACCACTACCCCTTCGGCGAAGCGAAGCAGGTCATGGTGGCTGGCGACGTCGTCGTGGGTCGCACCGATTTTGCGCTCTTCGCCATCGACACTGCGACGTACGAAATGCAACGGTGGGTGAAGGGGAATCCTTTGTCCCAGAGCAACCCTTCGTCCATGGCCTACGACACCGTGCGAGACCAGGTCGTGGTGGGATACGACGATGGAGGATTGGACGTCAAAACCCCGGCAGGCGTGGTGGGCATCCCGGACCTCCGCATCGCCCAACAACCGGGAAGCAAGCGCGTGCAAGCCATCGAGGTCATCGAAGACGTGGCCTACCTATGCACCGCGTTTGGGGTCGTTCTGCTGGACCTCGAACGCCTGGAAATCCGCGACACTTGGTCCATCACCCCCATTGACAGCCCGGCCAGCGTTCGCAGCATCCTGCGTCATGAAGGGCAGTGGCTTGTCGGCACCGACCAAGGCATGTTCGCCGCCCCGGTGTCGTCCCAATTCCTGGCGAACCCCCAGTTGTGGGAGGCCTGGGATGGAAGTCCCGATTTGGGGGCCGTGCTCGAGTTGGTGAGGTTTGGCGATGCCTGGTGGATGGCCACTGGCAGCGAGACGGGGAACGACGTGGTGGTTTGGAAGGGTCTGGACGATGGGTTCTGGGAAGTCGCAGAAGGCTGGCCATCGGAGGGCGACACGTACGGAGGCATGGCCGTCGGCAACTGGATCCTCAACGACACCCTGGGTCGAAGCCCCGGGTTGATCGTGTCTTCTTGCTGCCTCGCGCTTGGTTACGACGGTGCCGGAAACGCCACAGCCATCGCCCATCCGCTTCCTCCATGGGCCATTGTCAAGGATTTGGCCATTTTCGAAGAGGGCAAGGCGTGGCTGGCGAGCAGCCGCGGAGGGGTGGTGATGTGGGTGCCCGATCCGGACGCCAACAGCCCAGGCGACCGGCCCAACAAGCCCGCTGGACCGCCGACTTCACGGGTTCGACGACTCGACTGTTGGAACGACAACTTGTGGGTGGCCACGGGCGCAGTGGATGCCGCCTGGACGCCCCTGTACCGAAAGGATGGGCTGTTTGGTTTCTCCGGCCAAACCTGGACCGAACCCGAATTGCCTGAGGGAAGCAACGAGTTTGTCGGCATCCAAGACATCCTCGACGTGAGCATCGACCCCACCAACCCCAGCCACGTGGTGTTCTCTTCGTACGAAGAAGGGCTCGTGGAACTGCTTGACGGCGAAGTGGTGCGTATCTTGAATGACGAGAATTCATCCCTGTCTTTGACCTCGGTCGCAGGAACGCCACGTCCCGCGGTGAGCGGGCTGGACTTTGACGTGGCGGGCAACCTCTGGTTCACCAACCCCAAGGTGGGTACGCCGTTGCACGTGATGCTGCCCGATGGCACGACGAGGGCGATGGACTTGGGCTCCGCGGGCCAAAACCTCTTGCTGGGCGACGTGGAAGTGACGCGCGACGGTTACGTGTGGGTGGTGATTCCCAACGGCGGTGGCCTCTTGGTCTACGACCCCGCGGGCACCCCGTCCAACCCCAACGACGACGATTGGGTGCTCCTTCGAGGGGACGCCGGCGAAGGCGGATTGCCATCCAACGACGTGTTCTGCATCGAAGAAGACCTCGACAACGAGATCTGGGTGGGTACGGCCAAGGGTCCTGCCATCTTTTACCAGAGCGCCAGCGTGTTTGAGCCTGACGTAAACGCCAGCCAGATCCTCATTTCCCAAGACGGAAATTTGCAGTACCTCTTGGAGACCGAAACCATCCAATCCATCATCATCGACGCAGGCAACCGCAAATGGGTGGGAACCCAAGGATCTGGGGTGTTCGTGTTGGCCCCGGATGGCTTGACCACGGACCACCACTTCACGACGGAAAACAGCCCCCTCCCCTCCAACGACGTGTTGGACATCGCCATGGACTACGGTTCCGGCGAGGTCTACCTGGGCACCACCAAAGGCTTGGTCTCGTACCGCGGGGAGGCGAGCAACTGGGACTCCGAGATGACCAATTTCCGCGTGATGCCCAACCCGGTTCGCGCCGACCACACAGGCCCCATTGTCTTTGATGGGCTTGCCTATGGCAGCACCATCCATTTGACCGACGCCACGGGACAACGCGTGGCCGTGCTTGAAAGCAACGGCGGACGGGCAGTGTGGGACGGGAAAATGGAAAACGGCGTGGCCGCCCCCTACGGCGTCTACATTGCCCTGGCAACAGACGACG
>CAZKGY010000023.1:0-13921 GCA_964552305.1 uncultured Comamonadaceae bacterium | reverse complement strand
AGGAACATCGCGCCCATTGTGAAGAATACGGCGGAAGAGTTTGGCATCCCCTACCGCTCCAACACCACCTACTGGCAAGCGATCCTGCTCCACACCAACATGCTTCGCGCGCTGGGACGTCCGATGGCGGCTTAAGGATTTCGCATGGTGCCCGTGCGGTACAGCGTGTCTCCAGCCAGCACCACGCCTCTGACCGGACCCACTGAACCAAACCAGTTGAGTCCTGCCGGTCGGTCGACGACGTGAAGCGTGATTTCGCGTCCCACCACATCCTGTTGCCAAGCCATTGTGTCCAACCCCATTTCGAGGCCGCGATTGATGTAGTAGTGGGTGTCATCGTCCTGCAAACGAAGGAAGACGTCGGCGCTTCGGGTGGACCATCGCAGGGATGACAACGTGCCGGTCTCGTGGCGTTCGCGTTCGGAGCCGTCGTGTTGAATGGGTACCATCGTGGATGCCATCAAAAACAGCGAGAAACCCACGCCCCACCCATGGAGGCTCCCCTGCCGGACGAAAGGTTGACCTCGCTTGAGCTCGCGTTCGACGAAATGCAGCGGAAACAGCACGCCGGCCGTCATCGCACCATGCACCCAGAGCATGCCTCCCTCCAGCCCAAATCGCCAATGGGTCATGGCGGTCAGTGGCACCATCCACCACGCGCATTGAACAATGAGCTCCGTCGACCGCGCTTGGGCGTAAACCCACGCCTCCTGGCTCGCCATGCTGCGCCTGGTTCGGTATCCATACGTGTGATTCACCGCACTCGGTGGCCATGTCTTGAGCACCAGCGCCAAGCCCATGAGGAAGCCCGCTGGGAACAAAAAGAGCACAACCATGAACGCATCCATGGCCCAAAGTTGCACCACAGAAGGCTACCTTGAAGCCATGAAAGAGGTTTTGGTCTTGACCGAACGTCGCTACGAAGGCGATGGCTCCTTGTCAAACATGCCCCGGGAATACGTGGACAACGTCCTCCAAGAAGACGGACTTGTGGTGGATGCGCTGATGCGTGTGGGCTTTGCAGCCAAACGCGTGGCGTGGTGCAACGATGGCATTCGCTGGGATGCTTGCGCGGCCGCCTTGTTCCGGACAACCTGGGACTACTTCGACCGTTGGGAGGCGTTTTCTGCTTGGCTGAACCACGCGTCGAACCAAACAACCTTGTTCAACGATCCAGGCATCCTCCGATGGAACCTCGACAAGCACTACCTCCAAGACCTGGAGCAAGAAGGCGTCGCCATCGTGCCCACGGCCTACGTCCCCAAGCATGGCCACGTGCCCTTGTTTGAAGTTTGTGACCAACGTGGATGGAACGACGTGGTCATCAAACCAGCCATCGCAGGCGGTGCCTTTGACACCTACCGCGTGACGGCACAGGGCGATGGTCAGGTGCTCTCTCCCGAACCGTCCAATGGCAGCAACAGCAAGGAGTTGTGGCACGGGCTGGTGGCCAAACACGACATGTTGGTTCAGCCCTTTTTGCAGGACGTCGTTGCCTCGGGCGAGGTGTCCTTGATTTGGATCGATGGACAAATCACCCACGCCGTGAAAAAACGGGCAAAACAGGGCGACTTCCGTGTCCAGGACGACCATGGGGGCACCGTGAAACGCATCGACGTCTCGGACGAGCTGGTGCAACTAGGGACCGACATCATGGAGCGGTGCACGCGGCTCTGCCATGACCGTGGATGGGCCTCGCCCCTGTACGCCCGGGTCGACCTCATGCGAGACGACAACGAAGCTTGGCAGCTCTCGGAGTTGGAATTGGTGGAGCCGGAGTTGTGGTTTCGCTTCTGTCCTCCCGCCGCAGATGCCCTGGCGCAAGCCATCCAACGACGGCTCCAAGCCTAAGTCCTCTCAGCGTTCAACCACACGCAACTGGACGCTGTCCGTGTTCAGGCGCAAGAGCAGCCATGCGCCCAACTGTTGTTCCAGTGCTTCAAGCCTCGCCTGCCCCACGCTGTCTGCTTCGTGAACAACGACGTCCACCCAAGGAACCGCCTCGGATGCTCCTTCACGGGTGGTCCATTGTTTGTTGGCCACTTCAACCTTGGCAACCTCTGGTGCCTGGGCCAAAATCTCGGCCGCCAGCGACTCGGGCAAGCCCTTCTCTTGCAACACGGACAACTCTCCCCTCAGCGTCACGAGCTCCGCGTCACGCAGGGACAAAGCCGTTTGGCCTTCCGCGTATAGGTTCACCATGCGTTGCAAATCCTCCAAGCCTGAGGGACCATCGTTTTGCACAATGGTCATGGAGGCGTGGGGCATGAATTGCGCCAATTGGGCCTGCCACTGGGCGACGATGTCTCCGGGAACCGTGGCTCCCAGCAACACCACGTGGGCCACGGGCAATCCATCTTCGAAGACCACCTCGCGTTTGACCACCTCCACCCCAGGATGCTGGATGGTGTTGGACACAAATCCCTGCAACTTGTTGGACTGCACCGATGCAGTCACCGTGTTGTAAAGGATGAATGCCGAGGGCAACAGCAAGGCCGCCAACCCCAACCCAAAGTACCTCTTGTACCTCCTTTCGGTGGCCGGATCCACATGTTTCACAAGCGGGAACCTCAAAAAGCGCACCACCACCGTGGTGGATGCCGCAATCAAAATCGCGTTGATGACGAACAGGTACAACGCACCAAAGAAGTAACCGCCATCCAAATGGGCCAACCCATAGCCAGCCGTGCACAAGGGCGGCATCAAGGCAGTGGCAATGGCCACCCCAGGAATCACGTTGTTTCGCTCTTTTCTGGACCCCGCAAGGATGCCGGTAATCCCCCCAAAAAACGCCACGAGCACGTCGAGCAACGTCGGGTTGGTTCTCGCCAGCAACTCGCTCCCAGCCTCGTTGATGGGACTCACGAAGAAGTACACCGCAGACGCAAGAATGGAGATGCCCACGGCCACCGCCAAGTTGCTCAGCGACTTCAAAATCAGCCCCACGTTGTTCACCCCGACACCAAGCCCCACCCCCATGATGGGCCCCATCAACGGAGAGATCAGCATTGCCCCGATGATCACCGCCGTCGAATTGACGTTGAGGCCGATGGAGGCAATCAAGATGCTGAAGACCAAAATCCAGAGGTTGAATCCCCGGAATTCCGTGTCGCGTTCGATGCCCTCCATGGTGGCTTCGGGCGTGGCCAAATCGACGATTCTTAGCCGTTCCAAGATGTGGGGACGCAAAAGATCGAGGGTGGACTTCCACCACGCACCGAACCCTGGCGATCCTTGGGGCTGGTCGGTTTCGCTGGAATTGGAGGTGCTCATGTTGGCAACAATTGGGTCCGCCTGCGAACTTGCAGGCACCCAACAAGATTACAACAATCATGCGGATTGCCTATGCCCCTTGCTACGTCTTGGATTTGCCTGAAGGGCATCGGTTTCCCATGGCCAAATACGGCCTGCTGCGCGAGCAACTCCTTCACGAAGGCATCGCGGAGACTGGCGACTTCTTCGAGCCCCAGAGCATGGCGGAGTCGACCATTCTTCGTGCGCACGACGCCGACTATTGGCACAGAACGGTCCATGGACAATGGACACGCCAGGAGGAACGTCGAAGCGGTTTTCCTTGGTCGGCAAGCATGGTCGCGCGTGAGCGAATCATCATGCAGGGCACGTTGGACTGTGCGAAGCATGCCTTGAGGCATGGTGGCGTCGCCATGAACATCGCCGGCGGCACGCATCACGCCTACGCCGACCGTGCAGAAGGGTTCTGCATCTTGAACGACTTCGTGCTGGCTGCGCTGGACTTGACGGCTTCAGGCCACCTCAGCCGGGCACTCATCGTGGACTGCGACGTGCACCAAGGCAACGGCACGGCATCCATGTTGGCCAACGTGCCTGAAATCACCACGTTTTCCATGCACGGCGCGTCGAACTACCCACTCCACAAAGAGGTCAGCGACGTGGATGTCCCCCTGCCCGATGGCACCGACGACGACGTCTACCTCTCCCTGTTGAATGATCACTTGGACCGCTTGCTAAACCCCGCCGACCCTCTGCCGGACTTGGTCCTGTACCAATGTGGCGTGGATGTCTTGGCCACGGACAAATTGGGAAAGCTAGCCCTCTCCATGGCGGGATGCATGGAACGAGACCGTGTCGTGTTCGACCGTTGTGCTGGACTGGGCATACCTGTGGTTTGCGCCATGGGAGGTGGATACTCTCCCAACGTCAACACAGTCGTCAAAGCACACGTCAACACCTTTCGTGCCGCCCTCGACGCCTGGATCTGACATTAGCGAGACACCACAAACGCTGTGTGGCCTCTTTCAGTCTTCAAGACGTACCATCCGGAGTTCAACCCTTCCCACGTCAGTGTGCTTCCTGCCAAGGCGAAACCATGGTGGAGGATTTGACCCATCGCCGTCATTAGCTGCCACTCCCCACTTTGCGGGAACAAAACCTGAACATGCCCTGTTGCCGCGGCGGGATTTGGGTACACGACAGGGGCATGCGCGAGCAGAGCATGCGTGTGATGTTCAACCCCTGTCTCGGCGGTGTAGTCATAACCTCCGCAAATGGGCACGTAATCTTCGCAAGCCCATTCTCCCAATTTGCCCGCGAGTGCGCTCAAAGTCAAGTCGTAATCCGCATTGTTGTACAGGTGGGGCACGTGCCCGGCCCCTTCCACGGTGACCAGGCAATGGTCCATGCCCAGCTCGTCTGCAGATGCATGCACAATGGAACTCCCATCCACATCGATTAAATCCACTCCAAAACCTGCGATGTCAAGAGAAATGATGCCTTCTCCGTACGGCACAGTGCCGTCCTCTGTCCCATGTACGCTGAACAACGGCTCATTTTCACCGGTCAGGAGAAAATCTGTGGTTTGCAACGCCCCTGCCAAATTGAACACCCCATTCACATCACTGCTGTAACCTTCATTGCCTGATAACCCCTCGAGGCCACCACCCATGCCTTCCTCCGTGACATCAATGTCCGCCGGAATTTCGCTCGGGTCATCCACGTAGGCATGATGCACGGCGATGAACGCGCCTGCACTTATGCCACCTAGGTAAATCCGATTGACGTCAATGCCATAGGGATTGTCGAACTCTGCAACAGAGCGTCGAAAGAACCTCACAGCTGCACGGCTGTCATGCACACCCCTCCAAACTGCCTTGACAAACTCCGTGGTCAAAGTCCCACTCAGCGCTGCCTCAAGAGCCAAATCCACCGGAAGCAACCTGTAGCTCATGGAAGCCACCACGTAACCCATTGAAGCGAGGTCTTCGCAAAGCGGAACCACGTCGAGGTTGTCGTTGCTGCCGCTCAGAAAAAACCCACCATGCGCGATGACGATGAGTGGACGATTGCCCCATGAATCTTCCGCAGGAGTGTAGACATCCATGTCCAATTCTACCGAAGTCCCGTTCACCACATTTTCTCCATAGATCACGTTATAGTCTACATCAAATGCATCAAACGAACCGGTGTAGCGATATCTGTAGCCATCGCAATCTTCTTGTCCAACAACGGAAGTGGAGATGAGTACACCCAGCAAAACACTCAGGATGGAGACCCATCCGCAGGTACAAGTCTTGTTCATTTCAAGCTTTTCAGATTCAACAGGACGGGCAAATTACGGCAAGCGTACTCCCTTGTCAGTGAGCCCGCCAAACTTCTGTCTATTTTTGGCGCATGACGCAACATCGCATCCTCGTACCAGTGGATTTCACCCCAGCATCTACCAATGCTGTGAACCACGCCATTGCCGTCGGAAATGCACTGAGCAGCGAACTCCATCTCGTGCACATTGTGGCCAAAAAGAATGAATTTGGCGAAGCCAGAGAACGGCTCAATGCATTTGCAACCGATTTGCTCAAAAATTTTGACGGTCCGACAAAAACGACGGTGAGAATTGGCAACTTGTTCGATGACATCGACGATGTTTCCGTCGAAATGGACGCCAACCTGGTCATCATGGGGACCCACGGCCTCAGGGGCCTGCAGTTCATCACGGGCGGTCGAGCATTGAAGATTGTACGAGAATGTTCGGTGCCTTTCATCATCACCCAGTCTCGTCCCATTCGCGAGACAGGCTACGACGACATTGTTGTTCCGCTGGACTTGCACCAAGACACCAAGCAAAAGCTCGCAATCGTGGCTGAAATGGCGAAGTACTTCAAAGGACGGGTGCACATATTTTCTCCTGCCGAATCTGACGAGTTCTTGGGAAACCAACTTCGAAGAAATGTCGAATTCGCATCGGAGTATTTCGAGGAACGTGGCATTGAATACACCACCAAAATCAGTGAACACGATTCTGGCGCATTCGTCAAAGACGTGGTTCGATACGCCGCCTCCATTGAAGCCGATCTGATCAGCATCATGAACTTCCACGAGAAAAGCCTGATGGGTATTTTGGGAACATCGTATGAACAGCAGATCATCACCAACGAGGCCGAAATCCCTGTCTTGGTATTGAACCCATTCGAAACCCGGATCATTCGTCAAACCCCGTTCTCTTTCTAAAGTGAAACGGCTCTGGGGATTGGTCGCATGCGCATGCTTGGCAGCATGTTCCCCTTCGAGACCCGCGTCCTCATCCGACATCACGTCGCAACTATGGACCCTGTCTGCCGAAGTGGGAGACAGCACCTTGCTGTTGGACGCCGACGTGCCGGGATGCGTCACGCAATCCCTTGTCAAGGCTGGCTTGATTCCCGATCCGTACAAAGGGACCCATGAACGAGACGTGCAGTGGGTGGAACAACTCCCCTGGACGTACTCCACGACGTTGGCTCGTCCGCAAGGCTGGCACGCAAAGGACTCGTTGGTCCTCGCCTTTTCCAACCTCGACACGTACGCCACCGTGCGCTTGGATGGCGTCGCGATTCTGACAGCACACAACGCGCATCGGACGCATCGCAGCGAGCCTTTTGTCCTGGACAGGCAGGCGCACGAATTGACGGTGACGTTGGCTCCGGTGGCGGCCGAAGGCCAGTCGCTGCTTGAAGAGTCTGATTATATTATTCCTGCAAGCAACGAACCAAAAAGCATTGGTTTTCAAACAAGTCCGTTCACAAGAAAACCAGGATACCAATTTGGCTGGGACTGGGGGCCTCGGCTCGCGGGACCCGGCATCATGGGCGAGGTAAGCCTGAAACCCTGGAACGACGGGGCATGGTTTGGTGCACCTGATCCTTGGTGCCAAGTTGTCGAAGCTTCGCCCGATCGCGCCACTCTTTTGATCCACAATTCGGAAGGTTGGGACCTTGGCTTGTCCTTGGAGGGCACAGCCGTCGAGGTCGAGCAGCACGGGGACACGATTTTCGTGCCCTCTCCCACGTTGTGGTGGCCACGTAGCCATGGCGCCCAACCACTCTACGACGTGACGTGGACCAAGTCAGACGATGGACGCACGTTGCGGCATCACTTGGGCATTCGGACCGCCATTTGGCAACAAGCGCCCGACTCCATGGGGGTGTCCATGGAGCTTCTCGTGAATGGAACGCGTGTCTTTTGTCGCGGCGCCAACGTGGTGCCGCCAGACTTCCTCGAGCCCTATTCACGTGAAGGCTGGAACGGACTGGTCGAAGACGCCGTGGAAGCCAACATGAACATGCTTCGCGTGTGGGGAGGCGGCGTGTACCCACCCCAATCCTTTTTCGAGGCCTGCGACGAGCAAGGACTCTTGGTGTGGCAAGACTTCATGTTTGCCTGCACCATGGTCCCCACCGACGACGACTTCGCCCAGAACGTGCGCCTCGAGGCCGAGGAACAAGTCTTGCGCCTGCGCCACCACCCTTCCCTGGTGCTGTGGTGTGGAAACAATGAGATGGACCGAGCCTGGACATCTTGGGGGTGGCAAGACACGTACAACCTGCACGGCATAGACAGCACGGAAGTGTATCAGGCTTACCTAAGGCTATTTCAAGACATCTTGCCCGACCTCGTGGACCACGAAAGTCCAACTCAGTATTTACCTACGTCACCCACGCTAGACTCCCGGTCCGGTGATGAACATGCGTGGGGCGTGTGGTTTGGTCTGGAGGACTTCAGTTATTACAGCCGCCACGGAGGACGCTTTGTCAGTGAATACGGACTGCAAAGTCTTCCCAACTTGCATACGTTGAGCGAAGCGGGAATTTCCCACTTCAACGACGAAGCCCTGCAGTTTCGTCAGCGAAGCAAAATGGACTGGCTCAAGCCTGGTTTCGACGGTTGGGATATGATGAAGCACTTCATGTCGGAGAGTACAGGAGCGCCGAAACATCATGACCTTGAGGATTGGATTTTCAAAAGCCAGGTCACTCAGGCAGAAGGACTTCGTCAAGCACTGGAACGGCACCGAACCAGTGAAGGACGATTCGGCGGGTCACTGTATTGGTCGTTGAACGACGTGTGGCCAGCGGTGTCTTGGTCAACCATAGACCATGCCGGTCGATGGAAACTCGGCCATTATGCCGCAAAAAGAGCAAATGCATCCCAGACCGTGCTTTGGCAAAGACATCGAGTGGATTCTCTTGTGATGGTCGTTTTCAACGATGCGGCTGAGGCCTTGAGCGGGAGGTTGTCTGTCGCTGTGTGTGACTTCGCTGGCGACACGATTCGCTCCCAAGACGCAGAATTTGAGGTGGAGCCGATGTCTTCCCTTCCCATTTCGATGGCCTCCATGGCCGAATGGCGAATCCAACCGAAGGATTCTTATTTGTCATGGATGCTAGAAGGCAAAGACAATGCCCCCATTGTCCACAAAAGTGCCCTTTGGGTGCCATTCAATGAAGCAAACTTGCTTTCACCGAAGATTCGCCTTCAACCCACCGGCAACGGTTGTTGGCTGGAAACCCAAACCTACGTTCCCGTGGCCCAGCTTTTGGCTGACATCCCTGGTCGATGGTCCGACAATGGCATGACACTTGAGCCACACACAAGACTGACCGTTGCATTCGACCCTGAAGACTCTCTTGCCGGGTTGGGCGAGGTGAAAGTTCTGACTTTGAATCCAGAAACCCTCAATGGAGGGCTTTGATGGTCCACTTCTTCGGTCCCATATTCACCACATCGCCCACCACTGAACCGTGCCATGCTTGCGCTAGAGGTGCTTTCGAACTCGCACCCACAATCTCGCAAGTTGGCAACTCTAGCCTGCCGAAAGCCACACCCACCAGAACCCAAGGGCCGTTCGTTTCCACCAAAACACCGGCCGCAACTCGATTTGGCTTTTGCTTGGACTGCTCAATGCGAAGCATTGAATCAATCGCCTCTTCAACACGCTTCAATGTACTTTCCACCTGCTCAATCTCTCGGTGAATCATGGCCCTCCCCGTGTCGTGTTTGTCACCCGCAGTGCTTCTGGACTCTGCATTCAATGCCTCCTGCAGACCATCCAAATTTCTCAAGGCTTCATCCTTGTCGTTCAACATCTGATTGACCACCGCATCACAAACCGCCTTCTTGTTCATCTCACAAACCTACTGGGAGTCCTCATGAAAAGAGGCACCTCACTGTTGACAACCTTTGACATCTCACACTGGTCGAGAAACTTATTTTTGACTCGATTAAATTCATACTGCGTTCAATTTTTTTCAAATGATTAGCAAAAATCAAGTAATCGAGGCCCAAAACGAATGGGGCTCAGGAGTCGTTGCCATTGGTTCATTACGCAACGAGAGAGCAAAATGTGAGGCTTTTGCAAGTGATTTCCTGAACAAGATGTATGCTTTCGAGCTGGGTACAGTGCTGTTCAAGCCCACCAAGTGTGCCATCGAACAATTTCGAGCCACCAAAGCCGAAGCCAAGTCTTACTTCATCGCAGGCGATGACCGTGCATGCCAAGAGGATGGCGGATTTGCAATCAACCCTTGGACCAAAGTTCGATTCGAAAACACCGGAATCATCCTAGAAGACGAACGGGCAATCGCCATGGGCAATTACTTTTTCACCGACCTCGACGGAAACGAGGCAAAAGTAGAGTTCACCTTCGGGTACAAACTTGTGGGCGGTGAGTTGAAGATTGACCTGCACCACTCTTCGTTCCCCTACAATCCCTGAGACAAGGTCCGTTACATCCCTTGCAACGTCATTCCGTGAAGCTCTCCTCCACCACTCGACCGCTTGGAGCATTGGCCATCCTGATGATTTGGATGGCGAACCTGCTTGTACCGACCACGGCCGAACGACTCGAGGACTGGAGCAACCTGACAGAGTATGAGCACAGCGAATCCGAGCCTGAGGGAGAAGAGGGGTCTGTCGAGTGGGAAGAAACACCCATATTGTCACTTGTCAAAGCCACCGATTTTCCGGAGGTATGGCACATGTTGCGTCGCATGAACATGCAATGGCATGAGCGTTTGATTGCTTCAAGATTTTTGGACCCGCCAGACGGTTCGGTGGCTGTTTAAACGCCAGAAGGGCGTCATCCATTCATTCGAACCACCGGAGGTTCGCCTCCACAACGCATTCACACATGTTTCAGCACATTGGGCGTGACCTGCCCTCTTCCATTGTAGTCTTTCTTGTTGCCCTTCCTCTTTGCCTAGGCATCGCCTTGGCTTCTGGTGCAGCACCCATCGCCGGATTGATTGCCGGCATCATTGGCGGCATCATCGTCGCCCCCATCTCAGGCAGCCACGTCGGCGTTTCAGGACCCGCTGCCGGCCTGGCCGTCATTGTCTATGACGGCATCCAAGAAGTCGGCTTTGAAGCCTTCCTGCTCGCCGTGGTCATTGGTGGCCTGGCTCAGCTTGTCCTCGGCATTGCTCGAGCCGGCATCATAGGCAAGTACTTCCCCGCGAGTGTCATTCAAGGGATGCTTGCCGCCATTGGCATCATCATCTTCATCAAGCAAATCCCCCATGGGTTGGGCTATGCTGGCGCCGAAGGCACCACCAAAGCCGACAAGGTGTTTGACGTCCTCCTTTTACTTGGGGACAACCTCGCCTTTGCAGCCCCCACTGCCATGACTGTCACGGCGGTTTGTTTGGGCATCCTGCTCTTGTGGGAGACGTCCTTCATGAAGGCCCAAAGCTTCACCAAGGTGCTCTCAGGTTCGCTTGTGGCCGTTCTTGCAGGCGTGGTGGTCAACGTGTTGACCCGAGGCGGAGCCGGTGCCCTGACTGCCAAGCAATTGGTGGATGTGCCCACGGGCCACGCGACCAACGGCATCGATCCTTCTGCGTGGGGTTCCCTCCTCACCTTCCCGGACTTCTCAGCCATTGGCGACAGCGCCATTTGGATTTTGGGGGTCACCATCGCGGTCGTGGCCAGCCTTGAAACGCTGTTGTGCGTGGAGGCCACGGACAAGCTGGATCCCCAGCAACGTGTCACGCCCACCAACCGAGAGTTGTTGGCCCAAGGGGTCGGCAACACGGTGAGCGGTTTGATTGGCGGACTGCCCATCACCCAAGTGATCGTGCGCTCTTCGGCCAACATCCAAACGGGCAACGCCACCAAAATGAGCGCGATCCTGCACGGGGCTTGGCTGATGGTGTTCTTCCTTTTGGCCCCTACGCTCCTTACGTACATCCCTTTGGGTAGCCTTGCGGCAGTCTTGTTTGTGGTGGGCTACAAGCTGGCCAAACCCGCCAACTTCAAGAAGATGTTTGACAGCGGCATGGCCGCGTTCATTCCTTTCGTCGTCACCATCTTGGCGATTGTGTTCATAGACCTCTTGAAAGGCCTGGGCATCGGCCTGGTGGTGGCGCTTGCATGCTCACGCTTGATGCCGGCCAAAAACCAGGCTTGACACCTGCTCAGCCGAGCAGTCAGGCCTTGGCATCCTGCGTCAGCGACCGAAGCTTGCGCATCTCGATGTCATCCAAGGGGCGGTAGGTCCCCACGGGCAAATCGCCGAGTTCGACGTTCATGATGCGCACGCGCTTCAGACGTCGGACTCGGCAGCCCAACGCCTCGCACATCCTTCGGATTTGACGATTCAACCCTTGTGTCAACACAATTTTGAACGACCGAGGGCCCGTCAACTCCACCTCGCATGGCTTGGTGACTGTGTCCAAAATGGCCACCCCTGACGACATTTTCTTCGCGAACGCCTCGTCGATGGGCTGGTTCACGGTGACGTGATACTCCTTCTCGTGGCCGTAGCGGGCACGCAGAATGTCGTTCACGATGTCGCCATCGTTCGTGAGGAAAATCAACCCCTCGCTCATCTTGTCCAGGCGGCCAATCGGGTAAATCCGGGTCGAAAAGTTGATGGCATCGATGATGTTGTCCTTCTCGCGGCGACGATCTGTGGTGCACACAATGCCGACCGGTTTGTGGTAGGCAATGACGATCCGCTCCTGGTCGTTCGTGGCAACTTCCACCCCGTCCACGGCAACGCGGTCGCCCGGGAGCACGCGTGTTCCCATCTCAGGCACTGAGCCATTGATGGTGATGCGGCCTTGCTCCAACAGCGCGTCGGCCGCCCGACGCGAACAGTGTCCCACCTCGCTGAGGTATTTGTTGATTCGGGTTCCTGGTTGGTTGGATGCTGCCATGGCCGCCAAAGGTCGTGAATGTCCGTGCTCCGTCCAATCGGGACCGTACCTTTGGGACGTGAATCTCGCCGACGCCCATACCTCGCCGTTTCAATTGCCCAAGACGTCGCCTCTGGCAGGCGTGAAAGGCCTTGAATCGCTCAAGCAAGAGGCCAGGGCGTTCTTGGACTTGATGGCTGCAGACTCCGTCGCCAGCGCATGGATTCCCGACGTGCCAACCCGGTGGCGTCAAATTAAACAAGAGGTTCAATCCACTGGAACTTACACACACACATTCAAGGAGTTGTCGTTTGGAGCAAGGATTGCTTGGCGGCACTCAAACCGATGCATTGGAAGGCACTTTTGGCGCACGTTGCAAATCCACGACGCCCGGTCTTGCAACTCGGTTGAGGAGGCGTACGGGCACTTGACCAACCACGTGAATGCTGCCTTCAATGGGGGCAAGATCGCCAACGTCATCACCGTGTTCCCTCCTGCGCGACCCGGCATGGAGCATCCTTGGCGCATGGTGAACCATCAATTGATTCGCTACGCAGGCTTTCGCCAAGCCGATGGCACCACGTTGGGTGACCCAGACAGCGTCGATTTCACCGATTACTGCTTGAAACAGGGCTGGCAAGGACGAGAAACGGCTTGGACCCCCCTGCCTTGGGTCATGGTCGAGGAAGGCAGGCCCGCCCCGCCATTTGACCCTTTCCACAATGGCCAACTGCTGCCCAACGAAATCATCCTCGCCCATCCCGACTTTCCCAAAACCCAGGACCTCGGATTAAGGTGGTACGCCGTCCCGATTTTGGCGGACATGGCGCTGAAAATCGGGGGGATTGTCTACCCCTTTGCCCCGTTCAACGGCCATTACCTCGGAACAGAAATTGCAGCGCGCAACCTCACCGACCCTGACCGCTACAACGCGCTGGAAGACTGGGCCAAGGCGTGCAACATCGACACGGAAGCCAAGCGTGCATTGTGGCAAGACGAAGCGCTGGTCCGACTGAACCAGGCGCTTTTGGTGAGCTTCGACGAGGCCGGCGTCACCGTGGGTGACCACCACGAGATGGGTCGCGCCTTCGAACAGTGGTGCCAAGCCGAGCAAAGGCAGGGCCGTGAAGTGCCCGGGGATTGGTCGTGGTTGACGCCTCCCATGTCTGGGAGTTTGACCCCCCAATTCCATCGGCACTTCTCAAACGGCGTCGTCACCCACACCAACTATTTTTATCAGCCCCCGCCCGAAGTCAACGGCATGACCTACACTTCCAAAGCCAAGGAAACGCATCGGTTGCTCGCGCCTGACGCCTACGCCGACGACGCACCCCCCAAGCGGTGTCCTTGGTCTTCTTTGGGCAAACACCTTCAATCCCTTTGGAAATGACCAGCCACGAAATTGACTACACCATCCATGGAGACGACTTGCAAGCCGTCGAAGTGGAATTGGATCCACAAGAAACCGTCATCGCCGAAGCCGGCGCCATGAA
>CAZKGY010000022.1:0-15056 GCA_964552305.1 uncultured Comamonadaceae bacterium | reverse complement strand
CAACGCCTGGCAGCCGGGGGCCTTGCCTGCGCGTTACCCTGACGGATGGGGAATCCCTGTGCCACCCGGGGCCGACCTCGTCATCGAAATTCACTACGGTCCGGACTTTGGAGGGCAAGTGGACGACACGGTCATGAACCTCGAATGGGTGGATGAAGCCGAGGTGCGCCCAATTTCTGTGGGGTGGTTGTTGGGCAACGGCGCCATGACCGACGGCCCTTTGATCATCCCCCCGGACGTCATCAGCACCTTCCACCAAGAAGCGGTGCTGTTCAACACGGACAAGAGCTTGCTCAGCATTTGTCCCCACATGCACCTTCTGGGCAAGTCCTACCAAGTGTGGATGGAAACGCCTGCGGGCGACAGCATTCCACTGATTGACATCCCTCAGTGGCATTTTGAGTGGCAGTTCTACTACCGGTTTTTGAGTCCGGTTCACGTGCCGGCAGGCACGGTGTTTAAGGCGGTGGGCGAATACGACAACACCGTGTGGAACCCATTGAACCCCAACGACCCGCCGGAAACCGTCACCTACGGTTCCCTGACCACGGACGAGATGTTCTTGACCTACTTCATTTGGGCCGACTACGAAGAAGGGGACGAGGACTTGGTGTTTGGCACCATCGAGGAGGAGGTGGACCGGGTGACCGAGAGCCCTGTGCTGACGGGATTCCAGGTTTGGCCGACGCTGGCAAGCGACGTCTTAAGCTGCCGCCACGACGAACCTGGCGCGTTGTCAGCCGTGGTGCGCAATGCAGAGGGCGCATGGTGCTGGTCTGGCACGCTGGAACCAGGCGTGACGAGGCTGGATGTGTCGTCATGGCCTGCCGGAACCTACGTCATGCAAGTGGGTGGAATGGACAAACGGGCATCCAGAACCTGGATCAAGCAGTAGCCAGCCCCACGAAGGTGTGACCTTGGTCGAGGTCCACGTCGCGGGCTTGTTGTTCCGAATCAAACAGCCCAAACACCGCCGAGCCACTGCCGGTCATTTGGGCGTAATGAGCCCCAGCTGCCTTCAACTGGTTCATGGCGTGTTGGATCTCGGGATGGATGTTGGCGAGGCCCGGCTCGAAGTCGTTTTGAATCAACTCGTCCCAGTGGCGGACCTCGGTGGTGGACAGCTTTGCCCAATCGGTCTGTCGATGCGCCGGCGTCAAGGCACCAAACGCCTCGGCGGTGGACACGTGGATGCCAGGGTGGTGAATGACCAACCACCAGCCGTCGAGGGGCAACCCGAATTCGAGCGGCGAGATGACCTCTCCACGGCCGCTCACCAGCGCAGGTTTGCCATGCAGAAAGAAGGGGCAATCGCTGCCAAGGTTGGCCGCCAGAGGGGCAAGCTCTTCCAAAGACAGTCCCAGCCCGCAGACCTCGTTGATGGCCATCAAGGTGTGGGTGCCGTCTGCACTCCCGCCACCCAATCCTGCGCCCATCGGGATCACTTTGTGCAGGTGGACGTGGAGTCCTGGCAACGCATGCCTTTCCGCCAGCATGGCGTGGGCGCGAACCACCAGGTTGCCTTCGCTTGTGCCAGGAATGTCTAGTCCGGACGTGGTGAACTCAAGGGAACCTGACGGCCCCTCGTTGAGGCGCACCTCCAGCACGTCTGTCCACGGGGTGGGGAGGAACACGCTTTCAAGGTTGTGGAAGCCATCGCTTCGCTTCCCCAACACGTGGAGTCCGAGGTTCAGCTTGGCAGGAGGGAAGAACAACATGGGGTCAGGCAAGCAGAGAGGTCATCCGTCGAAGTACCCAAATCTCTTGAGCTTGCGCTCGTCGTCGCGCCAGTTTTTGTCCACCCGCACGTACAGGTCGAGGAAGACTTTTTTGCCCAAAAATGCCTCCATGTCCTTCCTGGCGTCCATGCCGACGCGTTTGATCATGCGGCCTTGGGCGCCCACCACGATGTGTTTCTGAGAGTCTCTTGCCACGCGAATTTCTGCGCGAATCTTGACGAGTTGCGGGGTGTCGTCGTAGGCTTCCACCACCACTTCGCAGCTGTACGGGATCTCTTGCTTGTAGTGGGTCAAAATCTTCTCCCGGATGATTTCAGCCACGAAAAACCGCATCGGCTTGTCCGTCAGCTCGTCTTTGGGAAAGAACGGGGGCGATTCGGGAAGCTGGGCGACGATGCGCTCGAGGAGGGTGTCCACGTTGAAGTTGTGCAGCGCACTGATGGGCACCACCGAGGCCCTCGGCAGCACGGTGCCCCATTCCTCCAGCTTGGCTTCCACCGCTTTCTGGTCGGGCACGAGGTCAATCTTGTTGACCAGCACGAAGGTGGGCACCTCCATTTTGGCAATCTTCTCCAACGTGCCAGGGTGGGCCATGCCGTTTTCCCGCACGTCGGTCACGACCAGCAGGACGTCGGCGTCCTGCAGCGCCGTTTTCACGAAACGCATCATGCCTTCCTGCAGCTTGTATGCTGGGTCCAGCACGCCGGGCGTGTCGCTGTAGACCACTTGCCATTCCGGTTCGTTCACAATGCCCATGATGCGGTGCCGCGTCGTTTGGGCTTTTGCATTGATGATGCTCAGACGCTCTCCCACAAGCCGATTCATCAGCGTGCTCTTGCCGACGTTGGGCGATCCCACGATGTTCACAAACCCCGCGCGATGGCCAAGGGGATGGGCGGAGGTGGAAGGGGGTGGAACGGGTTGGTTGTCAGCCACGATGCGGATTTGTAGGAAAGCGAAGGTACGCGTTGATTCGGGAAAGGAGGCGAATCGCTTGTGAGAATGGCCAAAGGTTGTACATTTGTCGTCCCCTACGGCGCTGGTGTCATGAACCGGCCTCAAGCCTTCAGGGAATCATCGCGGGGTGGAGCAGTTGGTAGCTCGTCGGGCTCATAACCCGAAGGTCGCAGGTTCAAGTCCTGTCCCCGCTACTACAAGCCCGGTGCACCCAGTGCATCGGGCTTTTCATTTGCGCTTGTGCCGAGCGCAAGCGTTCGGAAGCAAGGCGCAAATGAAGGGCCCCACACCCGCAGCGTGTGATGGGCTTGGAGTGAAGCCTCCCCCTTTGGACTCGCGCCACTTCAGGTGGCGCAACACTGTCCCCGCTACTACAAGCCCGGTGCACCCAGTGAATCGGGCTTTTCATTTGCGCTTGGTGGGGTCGTTCAAACGCGGTCATCTGTGGTTCGTCGATGGCAACGAGTGGTTGGTCGAATGGTTGAACAAACGTGAAACATGCTACACATAATGCACGTAACGCTTCCACGAATCAATCCATTCACAGATGAACAAACACTACACTTTTTCCATGGCCTTGGTGCTCGTTGCCACGGCCGTCTCGGGGCAAGAAACCCCTGTTGCTGAAGCGGTCTATGGAGGCCGTGCCCACGACTTTGCCGTAGGCATCAACGACGACGACACCTTTGCGCCCACGGTGACCATGTACATGTCCACCGAAAGCGCCAATTCTGTGTTTTTCCAAAACGGCACCCGCATCGCGGGAACGGAACCATCGAGTCCCATCGCGGTCAACGATGGCTGGGAGGTGATGCCGACCCTTGACGAATCGGCGGGTTTTGGCGGTACCGTGGATGGCCTGGCCGCCCATGGCTTGTCCAAAACGTTGCTCTTCATCCATGAAGGGGCGCTCTACCAAACATCTCCAACGGCCACGTCGAACGACCTCATCGACGGCCTGGGCGTGCAAGACGTATTGGTGGTGGGTGACGTGGTGTTGCACGTGAGAAATGGGTCGGCCTCGACGGAGCTGGACTTGATTCGGGGATCCATGGATGTCGATGGGACCTACACCGAAGACGCGACGTTGACCTTCCTGTCGCCGTCGCCTGGGGTGAGGCCCAAATTGGTGCTGAACGAATCCACAGACGAACTCTACGTCACCTTCGCCCAGCCCGTGGACATGCGGGTTACAGGGTTCGGTGCGGACTACGACGCCATTGGTTCTTCGACCTCGGTGTTCAGCGTGTTGGATGCGTCGCCATCCGACGCCAACGTGGAGTGGGGGGCATGGGACGTGGCACCCGACGGCAGGATGTTTGCCATGGGCAACTCCAGCTACGAGTTGGCGGGCACGGGACACGATCGACAGGTGGCCTACTCGGACGACCATGGCCTGTCGTGGACCCAGTTTGACTTGAATCGTCCAGGTCCTCCTGGTGGCGTCTACGGGCCGGACATTGTGTTTGTGGCGCAATCGGATGGCTACTCCGTCCTGTGCGGCGACGTGGTCAACCACGGTTCCGGGGAAGAAGGAGGGTGGTTGGACATCGGCCACAACCACGTCACAGGCGACACCCGTGCGAACAGTGGGTTCGTGTGCGTCGACCCAATTCTGCCAAGCATGGTGTACTTCACCTCCAACCAAGGCACGGGGTACACCATGGATGCAGGAGCGTCGACCAACAACATGTGCGACGGCATGTTGGCCATTCAAGTGAACGACATCGACATGACCGCCGACAAGCAAAACGCCTGGGTGGCTTCGAAGTCAGGGGTGCGCCGCGTGACCGATTACCTGTTGCCCACCAAGGCATGGTCGGACGCCATTTGGCCCAACCTCGACGGGTCACCCTACCAGTGCATGGAAATCCTCGACGACAACGCCGAAACCGTCATTGCCGGCAACACGCGGTTGCACAAGTTGAGCGCCGATGGCTCATGGACGACCGTGCTGGACCCGACCATCGGAGCCATGGGGGCGGCCTTTCACTACGGCACGAAGTTCAAGTCGGTGGAGCAGAGCCCGACGAATGCCAACTTGGTGATGGCTGGTGCCATCCAAGAAGGAACGTTGAAGGGTGGGTTGTTTGTGTCGACCGATGGAGGCAACGACTTCATGCAGCTTGAGATGAATGCGTCGAGTACGCCAAGCCAGGACGAAGACGTGTTGGACATTGCCTTCGTCCAGGAAGGAGGCGAAGAGGTTGCCTACGTGGCGTTGTCGGACGAAGACGGGGGCCAAGGCAACGTCTTCCGCGTGACGCACGACGCCACCGCGGGGTCGTTCACCGTGGCCTACGACTTTGACCCTTCGGATTGCGACTTCATCGGTCCGTTTGACAACAACATCCATGACTTGCAGCTCTCTGCAGGAGGCGACACGTTGTTCGCAGGAGGCCAAAACGAAGGGACCGGCAACCCCGTGTTGTTCTTCAAGGAACTCGACGGTGCGTCGAACTGGGACATCATGGACATGACGTCGGTGCCCACGACGGACTACGACGGAGGGGTCACGGCACTGGCCTTCGGCAACAACCGGGTGTTCATGGCCTTGGAAGAGGACATCTACTACTACGACCACGGCACAGGCGTCTGGACCCTCGGGTACAGCTACCCTGAGGGCACCCAGATCCACGTCATGTATTACGACGAATTGTTGGTCGGCACAGGCACGGGGCTGTACGCCCACGACGTGTTCACCGCGACCACGAGCAACACCCAAGAGGTGAGGGTCGAGGCTCAGGCATTCCCAAACCCCATGACCTCCACCTTGGTGGTTCGCACTCCCTCGGAAGGGCAAGTGGCCTTGCTCGATTTGACGGGGCGGGTCGTGGTGCAGGACACACGGATTGCCACCGAGGCACAGCTGCAAGTGGGCCATTTGCCTTCTGGGCAGTTCCTGCTCCGTTGGTCCGACGACGACGGCCAAGTCTTGGGCATCACCAAGGTGTTGAAACACTGACGCGATCCACGCCGGTTACGCCAAGCAGGCCCGGGCAATTTGGCCCGGGCTTGCCTACCTTGCACCACCCTCAAAATACACCTCATGAAAGGCATCGTGTTCACCGAATTTTTGGAGATGGTTGAATCCAAGTTTGGCATCGAGATGGTCAACGGGCTGCTCGACTCAAGCGAGCTGGCGTCCGGCGGGGTGTACTCGGCAGTGGGGACGTACGACCACAAGGAAATGGTTTCCTTGGTGGTGGAGCTCGGCAAGCGAAGCGGCATGCCGCTGCCCGATTTGCTGAAGGCCTTTGGACGCTACCTCTTCGGGACGTTCAAGACGTCGTACGCAATCATGTTTGAGTCCGCTGGCGACGGCTTCGAATTCCTGGAAAGCATCGACCAAGAAATCCACGTCGAAGTCCTCAAGCTGTACCCCGACGCGGAATTGCCCTCGTTCAAGACCGAACGCAAGGAGGACAATGTGTTGCAGATGGACTACCATTCCGACCGCGCCATGGGCGCCTTGGCCCACGGGCTGATTGAAGCCTGCGGAGAGCATTACAACGAGGGTTTTGACATTGTCATGCAGCCCCAAACAGAAGACGGCAAATACGTTCGATTTTTGATCACACGAGGGAACTGACCCTTTCACCCATGTCGGAAGACGCCTACAAGAAAGCCTACGAGCGAGAGCGCCAAGCACGCAAGGAAGCCGAGCGAATCACGGAGCACAAAAGCCGCGAGTTGTTCGCGCTCAACACGGCGTTGAAGGAGCTCAACGAAGACTTGGAGCGTCGCATCCAGGAACGCACGGAGGAGTTGGAGGTGGCACGGGACAAGGCCGAGAAAAACAACCGTGCGAAAAGCGAGTTTTTGTCGATGATGAGCCACGAAATGCGTTCGCCTTTGAACGTTGTCGTGGGTTTGACGGAACTCCTGGTCCAGCTGGAATTGGATGACCCCGAGGGAGGGTACGTGCGCAACGTTCGCTTCAGCGCGCTGCAGCTGCTCAACTTGATCAACGACATCCTGGACCTGAGCGCCATCGAGTCTGGCAAGATTGTGTTTGAGCGGACGCCGTTTGATTTGGTTTACGCGGCAGAGCAAGTGTTCAACACGTTGGAACAGCGGGCCATGGACAAGGGGTTGACCTGGGCCAAAACCATGGGCAGCGGCATCCCTTCGCCGCTGAAAGGCGATCCTGCCAAGATGAACCAGGTCTTGATCAACCTTTTGGACAACGCCATCAAGTTCACACGCGAGGGCGGGGTGCGCTTGGAGGTGTTGGAGCTGGAAGACCGCCGCACGGAAGACACGGTGTGGGTCCAATTCAAGGTGTGCGACACCGGCAAGGGCATTTCCCCAGAGAACCTCGACAAGGTGTTCGGCAAGTTCCAGCAAGAGAATTCCTCCACGCGAAGGGTTCACGGAGGGACCGGGTTGGGCTTGGCGATTTCCAAGCAGTTGGTGGAGTTGCAGGGCGGTCAAATTGACTGCCAGAGCGAGGTCGGGGTGGGGACCACCTTCGTGGTGAACATGTCCTTTGCTTACGAGCCAAGGGCCCAGGTGGAGGCAGGGTCTGCAGATTTGGACAAGCCTCAACTGACAGGCTTGCGCGTGTTGGTGGTGGAAGACTTGGAGGTCAACCGCATGCTTCTTCGCCAAATGCTGCGGAACACCGGCGTGACGATTTTCGAGGCAGAGCACGGGAAGGAGGCGCTCGCGGTGCTTGACGCGCACGACGTGGACATGGTCTTGATGGACCTTCACATGCCTGAAATGGACGGCATCGAAGCCACCAAGCGCATCAGGGAAGGCCAAGAGCGCCACGCCGACGTGCCCATCGTGTGCTTGACCGCCGACGTGTTCAAGGAAACCAAGGAAGCCATCTTCGCCGCAGGCATGAACGATTTCGTGACCAAGCCTGTCGAGCTGCGTCGGCTCCACAAGGTCCTTCACCATTGGAAGGCTCAAATCGACCAGCGCAAGGCCAAGTAATTCCGTGCGGTTTGCAGGAGCCCCTACCTTCGTGGCATGAACATTCAACGATGGTTGGGGGGCGTGGCGTTGGTCGCCGCAGGGGCTGGCTTCTGGCTGCTTTCTCCGCAAGGGCAGGGCAAGGACCCTGGCCAAAAAAAGCTGGCTCCGAACCAATGGTTGTCTTGGCGGTGGAGCTTTCCTGAAGCCCAGTGGGATCCTGCAGAGGCGGACGACGCCTTCCGGCAGGCCGTGTTGGCGGACGGAGGCAACGAACGGACGATTGAAGGGGCTTGGACGCAGCAAGGCCCCCTGAATTTGGGCGGACGCATCAACGTGATGAAGCAAGACACCGCCGCCCCTGAGCGCATCTACGTGGGTGCGGCGGCAGGCGGGGCATGGCGTTCGTTGGACTCTGGGGCCACCTGGACCCCAATCACCGAGGATTTTGGGCACATGGCCATCGGTTCCTTGGCGATCCATCCCGATTCCAACGACGTCCTGTACCTGGGGACGGGCGATCCCCAAATCAGTGGACATCCCCGGATTGGCAATGGCGTGTACAAGTCGCAGGACGGGGGGGACTCCTGGTCGCACCTTGGGCTGACCGACCAACGAATCGTCAGCCAACTCGCGATTGACCCCAGCGACCCCTCGCGTGTCTTCGCCGCGACCATGGGCAACCCGAGTGCGCCTGGGCCCGATCGCGGTCTGTACCGAAGCTTGGATGCGGGGGAGACGTGGGAGCAAGTGCTTTTCGTGGGCGATTCAGTGGGCATCAACGACGTGCGGATTTCCAGTCAAACTGGGACGTTGCTGGCAAGCGCCTGGCACCGCGTCCGGACGTCCACCCAAAGCGAATTGGTCCATGAATCCAACCAGCTCTACCGCAGCACCGACGGCGGTGAAACGTGGGAGTTGTTAGACAACCCCTGGGGAGAGGGCGCGAGGTGCCGCATCGGCATCGAGGAGTATGCCGGCCGGTTTGTGGTGAACCCTGTGGGTGCGGACTTGCAGTTCAGCAACCTCTACCGAAGCACCGACGACGGCAATACTTGGACGCCTTTGGTGCCGGAAGGGGCCATGCCCGAGGGCATCCTCGGTGGGTTCGGTTGGTACTTCTCCAAGGTGCGCGTGAACCCTTGGAATCCGAACGACATCACCGTGCTGGGGGTGGAGTTGTGGAACAGCCTCGACGGGGGAGCCTCGTGGGAACGCATGGGTCCCGAATGGTGGACGTACGAAGTCCACGCCGACAAGCACGATTTGCAATGGGTGGGGCCTCAATCGTTGATTTTGGCCACCGACGGCGGGGCGTACCGCAGCGACGACCATGGGGAAACCTGGACCGACATGGAGTCCATGCCCATCAGCCAATTTTACCACGTCACCCACATCCCGCAAGCGCCCGGTTGGTTCACGGCTGGGGCCCAGGACAATGGCACCTCCACCGGCAACGCCTCCGTGGCTGAAGCCTGGACCCGCGACCGAGGGGGAGACGGATTCACGGCCCTGTACCACCCGGTTTATGAGGACGTGCGGGTGGCCACGGTGCAGTATGGAAACTTCGCCTTCAGCCTCACCGAGTGGAACGACGAGCCCCAATGGAACGGCTGGACCGAGGGCATTGACGAAGAAGACAGGAAGGGATGGGATTCGCCGGTGATGTTCCATCCGGCCGACCCATTCACGGCTTGGTGCGCCACGCAGCGCGTGTACCGCATGGACGACGCCCCGTTTGGGGTGTGGGAGCCCGTCAGCGACGACTTGACCCAAGGCCTGGAAATGGGGCTGAGCTTCCGGGTGGTGACCACCTTGGCGGGCAGCCCGTGGAACGAGAACCACGTGCTCGCGGGCACGTCCGACGGGCAGGTGTGGTTGACCCTCGACGAAGGGGCGACGTGGGAACCCATGATGGACGGCCTGCCGCTTCGCCAAGTGACGGACGTGGCCTTCGATCCCTTCCACCCCGATTCTGTGACCGTGACCTTGAACGGCTACAAGGATGCGGTGTACACCCCGCACGTCTTCCGGGCGGCGTTGGGTGGCTCATGGCAAGATGCGTCAGGCGACATGCCCAACCATCCCGTGAACGATTGGCGTGCGCTGGACGAAACCACCTGGGTGGTGGCCACCGACTTTGGCGTCTACCAAACGTCCAATGCTGGAGGGCATTGGGAGCGTGTTGGCGACATGCCATTCATCCCGGTGTTTGAACTGGACGTCGACACCGCGTCGAGCCAACTTGTGGCTGCGACGTTTGCGCGGAGCATTCAAACCTTTCCGTTGGACAGCCTTGTGTCGGAGCCGGAGCCTGTGGACACCTCCACGTCTGCGGTGCTTGCCCCACGACCCACCCACGGCTTGATGCCTTTGAACCATCCGTTTCATGGCCAAGCACGATTCTCTTTGGACTGCTTGTGGGTGGGTGGCACCTGGGAAGTGTGGTCCTTGGCAGGGCAACGCGTGGATGAAGGCCGCATCAGCGACGTGAACCTGGCGCTGTCCACGCGGGGCTGGCCCCGAGGAGGCGCGCTGTTTGTCGTCCGTTCCCAAGACGGCACCCAACGGTGCGCCGAGCCTATTGTGGTTCGTTAAAAGGCGCAGGGGGAGCCGATCGCGCCCAAGAGCACCAGCAGGTCGGAGATGGCGATGGACCCGTCACCGTCGAGGTCGCCTTGGCATCCACCCGTGCACCCAAACCCGGTGAGCATCCCGAGGAGGTCGTTGACTTCCACAAAATAATTGCCGTTCAGGTCAGCCGCGCAAGTGGGCTCGGGGTACAGCACGCATGCCGGTGGGTTGAGGGTGATTTCCAGCAACCCTTGAGCGACCAATTCCCTTCCGGCCAACGCAGGGTGGGCGGCGGCGTAACGTTCGGCACGGAACACGCCGTTGATCACAGGGTTGTCGTATTGGGCCGTTGCCCCAAACGTTCCAATGGGATTCACGTAATTCCAAACCACTTGCTGGTCAAGCGTCACCTCCCGGATCTCGCCGCTGGCGCCTTCGGTGATGAGGATGTTTCCATTGGGGAGCTGTTGCGCACCCGAGGTGTTTTGGGAGAAAAAGTCGGCGTCGAGGATGGACGGGTACCGCCAATCGGTGCCTTCGGGGCCCCACGGCGCGGTGGGGCTCAGGTTGTACGAGCCGTCTTCGTTCAGCGGTGGCGTCATGACTTCTACGGTGCTGAAAAACCCGTCAGGACGCTCGTTGCCGTTGGAGAAAACCATGACCTGGCCATCTTGAATCCAGCGCGCGTCATGCTGGCTGTGGAGGATGCGGTCGGCCGCGGTGCCTCGCCCGTAGGCTTCGGGGTTGCCCCAGCGGTAGAGCAAATGGCCGGCTTCCGTGCCGGTGAGTTCGTTGGGCACGCCGTGGTCGATGATCCAGAGCTCATTGAAGTCGCGGGAGCTGACCATGATTTGGTCCAACTCGGCGTTGTAGGCGATGGAGTTGGTGTGAAGCCAGTCGCGGTCTCCGGCTTCGGCCTCGTAATTCACGTCCAGCTGCCGGGGGTGCGCGCCAGGCGCTCCGTAGTTGGGGAGCGACGGGTCAAAGCTTTGGCTCAGGTGGTTGATGGCTTCCCATTCCCAAACCACGATGCCACTGTCGGCACCCACGGGTTCGACCTCGAGGATGTACGTCCCCCACACCACGTCCGCGGTGCGTTCGGGGTCCCGGCCATGGGCGATCCACGTGGCTGCGGGGTAGGACCGCCATGCCAAGGCAAGCACGTTGCCGTTGGGCAGGACCGCGATGTCATGGTGCTGGCAAATGGTGTCCGAAGAAATGGGGTAGGACCAAGTCAAGTTGCCCTCCCAGTCAAACTTTTCGACGATGCCACCTGTGCCGCCCGCGCCGAAGTTTGCGTTGTTGGTGCGTCCCGCGCGCAACAAGCTGCCGTCTGGCAACAAGTACGCCATCATGCCAGCCTTGTACCCGCTATTCCATTCGTTGATCACTTCCCCGCAGTTGTTGATGAGGAACGTCTTCGCAGACGCCGTCACAGGAAGCAGGGTGTACCCGTCGAAGCTGGCTTCGGTTTGGTTGAGCACGCCGACGGTGGGCGTTTGGCCTTGTGCGCCGAATGCCAAAGAGATGGTGGCAAGGCAGGCGATGAACAGGGAACGAATCATGGTTGGCTTCAGACGTGAATCTGGAGAAACAACCGGTCACTCCACAAAAAGTTGCATCAGAAACATAAGCGTAACACGGGGCCGTCGCTCGCTCAACCCTTGTGCAAGCCGCACTCCTTGGAGGACTGCTCCCACCACCATCGGCCGGCACGAGGGTGCTCGCCTTCGAGCACGGCCCGTGTGCATGGGGCGCAGCCTATTGAAGGGAAGCCCTTGCGGTGAAGCGAGTTCGTCGGCACGCTGTTCGAGTTGACGTACGTGTCGAGCTCGGCATCCGTCCAGTCCACGAGCGGGTTGAACTTGATCAGCCCGGTCATGCCGTCGCATTCGAGGCGGGGGAGGGTGGCGCGGTTGTCGCTTTGCGCAGCGCGAAGCCCGGTCACCCAGACCGCGGCGCCTTCCAGCGCCCGCTTCAACGGGTCAATCTTGCGGATTTTGCAGCAGGCCTTGCGGGCTTCGATGCTCTGGAAAATCGCCGACATGCCTTGTTCGTTCACAAATTCTTCCAGCGTCGCCGTGTCGGGGAAGTAGGAGGTCAGTCGCACGTTGCGGTACTTCGCCCGCGTACGGTCGATGAGGTCGTACGTCTCAGGAAAGAGCCTCCCGGTGTCCAGCGTGACGAGCCGAACCGGCAGGTCGTGGCGGGCGATCAAGTCCGTCAACGCTTGGTCTTCGAGCCCCAACGACGTGGTGAACACCACTTGTTCTGGATAGCGCTCGCAAAGCTGCTGAAGGCCTGCGACAGCGTCCGAGCTGGTGAGAAGGGGCAAGGTGGACATACCCCCAAGGTACACGAAAATTCATAAACCTACTAAACCGATAGGAAAAAGGATTTTGAAAACGGCCGGTTACCGTCGAATCGGATTGTCGGGGTTCACCGCCAAGTCGGCAAGGGTTCGCTTCTCAAGGATGGCGAGGTTGGCGTCACGCACCTCAGACATCAGGCGGTTCAATCCACAAATCGCTTCATTGCAGTCGGTGCAACGTTCGTAGAAGTTCAAGCTCACACATGCCAGCGGGGCAATGGGTCCGTCAAGGATGCGAATCACCTGGGCCAACGGCGTGTCTTCTGGATGCTTCATCAGGTAGTAGCCCCCGCCTTTGCCTTTCTTGGATCCCAGGATGCCGCCCCGACGCAATTCCAACAAGATGGACTCCAAAAACTTGGTGCTCATGGGGTGTTCTTTGACCATCTCGCTGATGGCCAGAGGCGTCCCCACGGTCTCTCCCTCAGGCGACTGGCGGTGGGCTTGGTCGGCCCGCACCAAGGAGCTCAACGCACGGAAGGCGTATTGCGCTTTTTTGGACAGCATGAAACGAATGTACGATGCATGGCACGGGCATTCAAGGCGTGGTTTGACACACCGGTGACTGGGGGCTTGTTGCGGTCTTCGTAAATTGGGAGTCCTAACGACGTGGTCCGAGGCGACCACCCAACCAACGACGATGGAACGATTGATTCAGAAGGCTTGGGCCTTTTTGGCTTTGGCGATGATGGTGGCGATGCATGCGGCGGCTCAAACCACGGTGGCGCACCAGTGGAACGAACAGCTGCTTGAAGCGATTCGCAACGATTTCGCCCGCCCGACTGTGCATGCCCGGAACCTTTACCACTCCAGCATCCTGATGTACGACTGCTGGGCGGCTTACGACTCGACCCAGTCCGAGACGGTGTTTTTGGGCAAGACGTACGATGGATTCCTGTGCGCCTTCGAGCAAGACTCGTTGGAGGTGCCAAGCGATTTGGAGGATCGCCAGGAGGCCCAAGAAGTGGCGATGACCTACGCCACCTATCGGTTGATTCGCCACCGCTACGTGGACAGCCCCCAGGCAGAGTCCACGATGGACAACATCTATGCGCAGATGGTGTTCCAGGAACTTGACACGTCGTTCAACTCCACCGACTACGCCACCTACGGCGCCCCGGCCTTGGGCAACTACCTCGCCGAGCAGTTGATTGCGTACGGGATGACGGATGGCTCCAACGAAGCGAACGACTACGCCAACCTGTGCTACGAGCAAGTCGAGCCCAACATCCTGCCCGAAGTGCCGGGTACGAGCGGGCAGGAGGACCCCAACCTTTGGCAAGCCGTGGAGCTCAGCTTCGCGATCGATCAGAGCGGGGAGCTCTTGACGGAAACCCCGCCGTTCCTGGGGCCCGAGTGGGGCAACGTGGCTGGGTTTGCACTTCGAGACTCCAACTTGACCGTGCTGGAACGCGACGGTTGTACCTACCAGGTTTGGAACAACCCAGGACCACCCGTGTACTTGGACACCACGCAATACGTGGGGTTTGAGGATCCCTGGAAGTGGAACTTTGGGATGGTGCTAAGCTGGAGCGAGCACTTGGACCCCAACGACGGGGTGATGTGGGACATCGGTCCTGGATCGCTCAAGTACGACGGGACCATCCCTGCGAACGACGACTTGACGGGCTTCTATGCATGGGAAGAAGGCGGTCTGGTCGATTGGTACGACGAGGACGGCAACTTCGGAGGGCAAGGCCACGAGGTGAACCCGTTCACCGGCGAGCCCTACGCACCCAACATGGTGCCACGTGGCGACTACGGCCGCGTCATCGCCGAATTTTGGGCCGACGGTCCGGACTCGGAGACGCCTCCGGGTCACTGGTTCACGTTGTTGAACGAGTTCATCCTGGATGGCCAGGCAGGCCAGCACCGCTGGCGCGGCCAAGGGCCAATCATTGACGACCTGGAATTCGACGTGAAGTCGTACCTCGCCCTTGGCGGGGCCATGCACGACTGCGCGATTTCGGCTTGGAGCGTCAAGGGCTACTACGACTACGCCCGCCCGGTGTCTGCCTTGCGTTACATGGCTGAGCGCGGACAGTGCAGCGACCCCAACCTCCCGAACTACCATCCGGCGGGCTTGCCCCTGATTCCGGGTTGGATCGAGGTGGTGGACGACACCGACCCGCTGTCCTTCTTCGACGGCGAAGACCAAGTGGGCAAGGTGAAGGTTCGTTGCTGGAAAGGCCCCGACTACATCGAGGTGCCGTTGATTGACGAAGCCGGCGTGGATTGGATCCTCGCCGACCGTTGGTGGCCGTACCAACGTCCGAGCTTCGTGACGCCGCCGTTCGCGGGATACGTCAGCGGGCACAGCACCTACTCGCGTGCCGCGGCGGAATTGCTCGCCTTGTTGACGGGGTCGGAGTACTGGCCAGGAGGCTTGGCCGAGTGGCAAGCGCCGATGAACGACTTTTTGGTCTTCGAAGACGGCCCGAGCATGGGCTTCAACCTGCAGTGGGCCACCTTCATGGATGCCTCAAACG
>CAZKGY010000021.1:0-15082 GCA_964552305.1 uncultured Comamonadaceae bacterium | reverse complement strand
GAGTGGAGGGGGGCAATGGGCCGTTCAAGGTCCCTTGGTGTTGGAGGCTTGCCATGCGTTGGGGGTGCCGTTGGAACGTGGCATCATGGCCATGGCATTCGGGGATGAATTGACAAACATGTTGCAGCCCTTTTGGGCGCTGCCCTTGCTGGGCATCACAGGGCTGTCGGCTCGAGACATTTTGCCCTTCACGCTTTTGATCATGCTTGTGGCAGGCACAACCATGACGGTCGCCATGTTGTTTTGGGTGGGATGATGGAGCAGGAATTTCGAACCCATGTGTTTCCCAATGGCCTCAGGTTGATCCATGCCTGGATGCCGAGGGAAGCCAGCCATTGTGCTTTGGCCATCCAGGCGGGAACACGCAACGAGGCCCAAGGCGAGGCGGGCTTGGCGCACTTCATCGAGCACGCCTTGTTCAAAGGCACACGAACCCGAAAACCCTTCCATGTCTTGAATCGCATGGAATCGGTGGGGGGAGAGGTGAACGCCTTCACGACGAAGGAAGAAACGTGGATCACGTCGTCGCAGCGTGCCACGCATACGGAGCGGGCGATTGAGTTGATGGCGGACATCGCGTTCGAGAGCGTGTTTCCGCAGCACGAATTGGAGAAAGAACGCGACGTCATCCTCGACGAAATCGCAGGGGTGGAAGACCAGCCTGCCGACGTGATTTTTGAGGAGTTTGAGTCGCTGTTGTTCGAGGGGCACCCTTTGGGCATGAAAATTTTGGGAGATGCCAAGCATGTTCAAGGCCTGACGCGAAGCCAGGTGCTGGAATTTGTGGCCAGACACTACCGACCGTCCAACATGGTGTTGGGTGTCGTTGGGGCTGTGGAATGGGAAGCGGTCAAGGGATGGGCGCAAAAACACATGGGGGCGAGGCCCAACGAGGAGGCAGGCCCTGCGAGGGATCTCGGTGCGTGGACGCCCCGGGCGCCATTCAGGGTTTCAAGGCCCAAAGGGATTCATCAAACCCACCACGTTGGTGGCTGCCTGGCTCCTGGAGGCAACGATGCCGATCGCTTGGCCATGACGGTGTTGGCGAATTTGTTGGGAGGGCCGGCCATGAACTGTCGTTTGAATTTGAACATTCGGGAGCGTCACGGCATGGCGTACCACATTGAGGCGAGCCACGTCATCTACCAAGATCTTGGTCTTTTCAACGTCTATTTTGGCACGGATGCCCGTTTCCATGAGAAGGTGGAGCGTCTGGTGAAGAAGGAAATTCACGCCCTGCGGAACCACGCCTTGGGCACAAGGCAATTGCACGATGCCAAGCAGCAGTTGTTGGGTCAAATGGTGCTCTCCCAAGACCACGGGGCTTCGCTGCTGGGCGGGTTGACCAAGGCATTTTTGGTGCACAACCGGGTCGAGACGACCGAGCAGGTCGTGAAGGCGGTTGAGGCTCTTAGTGCCAGCGATTTGATGGACGTGGCCCAGCGATGGCTCGGCGAAGACCGTTGGTCGAGCTTGATCTACGCCTCCGAGGCTTGAGTCAGTCGAGCCCGAACGTGTGCCAGTCGTTGTGCTTGGCTTCGATGTCGTTTTTGATGGACCGCATTTTCAGGGCAATCGTGGCCCAAATGCGCTCGTCTTGGCTGACCAGACGATGCATTGCGTCGTCGTCGTTGTCGGCACCCAATGCCATGTCGGCGAGGATGTCGTGGCCATGGTTTTTCAGCCAGCTCACCGCCTTGGGGTCGCCTTCAGCGCCAGCACATAGGGCCATCAATTCGGGATGCCCCTCGTGAATCAACCACTTGCGAGCTTTGTTGTCCAAACGCAGGGCATGGACAAACAGGCCCAACTCAGGGTAACCGTTCCCCAAAAGCCAATCGCGCAGTTCGCCGTTGCCGGAAATTGCTTCGCCCCAAGCAACGAGGACCTTGATGGGATACTTGCGCGCCATGGGACAAAGGAACGGCACACCAAGCTACCTTCGCACCCTTGAACGCAGCAGCACCCCTTTTCACCCGCACGTTTTGGCTCCTTTGCACAGGAACGGTCATGTTCATGGCCAGCTTCGGCATGCTGCTGCCTGAATTGCCAGGATACCTCGAGCAACTTGGGGCAGGCCACTTGATTGGGTGGATCGTGGCCTTGTTCACCGTGGGTGCCTTCCTGAGTCGGTTCTTTTCGGGTCGGCTTGCCGACGTGGCAGGCAGGCGCGTGGTGATGCTTTTTGGCACGGCGGTCTCTGCCGTGGCAGGCTTGGCGTACGTCGGCGTCAACCACATCGACGACGTGAGCATGTGCGTGATGGCCTTCTTGGGCCTGCGCCTCCTGCATGGAATGTCCACAGGGTTTCGCCCCACAGGCACGAGTGCATTCTTGACTGATATCGTGCATCCTTCTCGCCGGGGCGAGGCGTTGGGTTACCTCGGCGTGGCTGGAAACGCGGGCATGGCCATGGGGCCAGCGTTGGGGTCTTGGTTGGCCGTGGAATGGGGGTACGATGCCATGTTTGTGGTGAGCAGTCTGCTGGGCGTGGCGAGCTACGGCATGACCACCTTGCTGCCTGAAAGTTTGCCTCACGCAAGGAAGGTTCGGTGGAGCGACTTGAACGTCTTTCAAGGGAGCGTGGTGGAGCGTGCCGCTTGGCCATCGTCGTTGTACCTGTTGCCTGTGGCCATTGCCTTCGGGGCTTTTTTGACAGTGACCCCTGATTTGGTGGAAAGCTTGGGGTTTCGCTACAAGGGATCGTTCAACACCGTCGTTGTTGTGGCCTCGGTGGCCATGCGTCTGATCGCCGGGAAGGCTTCGGACAAATACGGCAGGGTGGAGGTGATGTTGTTCGGGGCGGGGTTGCTGGCCCTGGGCATGGCATTGTTCAGCCAAGCGAACAGCGTTCCCATGCTGTTGCTTGCCGGGGTTGTGTATGGCTTTTCGGTGGGAATCAACATGCCTGCGATTTTCGCTTGGACGGTCGATTTGGCGCCCGAAGGAAAGGCGGCAACGGCTCTAGGGACCATGCTGATGGCGCTCGAGATTGGCATTGGCGTGGGCGCGTTTGCGTCGGGCACATGGTACGCGGCGGACCATGGCATCCTCCTTCACCTGTACGGGTATTGTGCGGCGTTTGGGGTCATGGGCTTGGTGTTTTTGGCATGGTGGCTGAGGCGGAGTCGCGTTCACAAATCGGCAGGCGACGCCGGTTGATAACTCCATGAACGATGCCCTTCGTCGGGGCGTTTGTGAAATATCTTAAGCCCATGGAACTTCTGCTCGAAAAACAACTGCAAGCGGCGCGTTCGGAGCGCAAGGCGGTCATGGGAGAATTCCTTCGCTTGAAGGCGGAATTGGCGCGAACGCAGCAGCGCAACGACGACTTGAGGGCGGAGAATTTGGCGTTGAAAGAGGCCTTGCAAGCGGCCGAGCACGAAGTCACCAATTTGTTCTCCTACGCAACCCAAATCGAAGACGACGCGTCTTCTTGAGACAAGCCCCACTTCGATTCACAACAAAAAAGGCCACCGAGAGGTGGCCTTTTTCATGGCATGTTTTTTCGTCAGTCGACCAATGCCAACCCAGCTGATTGGGTGGGGAAGGCTCGGTCCACTTTCTTGAACAACCCTTGCAGGACTTTGCCAGGGCCCACCTCGGTGACTTCGCTGGCGCCATCGGCAATCATGGCTTCCATGGTTTGGGTCCAACGCACAGGGGCGGTCAATTGGGCCACGAGTTGTTCTCGAATCAAGGCGGCGTCTTGCGTCGGCGCCGCAGAAACATTTTGGTAGATGGGGCAGCGTGGCGAGACGATGTCGGCGGCTTCGATGGCTGCAGCCAATTCCGCGCGGGCAGGTTCCATGAGGGGGCTGTGGAAGGCACCGCCCACGGGAAGCATGAGTGCGCGTCTTGCGCCTGCCTCCGTCAAGGCCTCGCATGCGGCCTCAATCGCCTGGGTCTCACCCGAAATCACGAGCTGGCCCGGGCAGTTGTAGTTGGCGGCGACCACAACGCCATCGACGTCGTTGCATACGCGCTCAACCACTTCGTTTTCCAGTCCCAAGACCGCGGCCATGGTGGATGGATTCAGCTCGCAGGCTTTTTGCATCGCGTTTGCCCTTGCGCTCACGAGTCGCAGGCCTACTTCAAAGGGCATGGCACCCGCGGCCACCAAGGCGCTGAACTCGCCGAGGCTGTGGCCGGCAACCATGTCTGGTTGGAAGGCCTCTTCGAGGCACTCTGCCAGGATGACGGAATGCAGGAAAATCGCAGGTTGGGTCACGGACGTTTGCTTCAGCGCTTCGTCGCTGCCTTCGAACATGATGGACGCGATGTCGAAGCCGAGGATGTCGTTGGCCTCGTCGAAACGACGCTTCGCAATGGAGGAGGAGGCATGAAGGTCTTTGCCCATGCCAGAGAATTGGGCGCCTTGGCCCGGGAACACAAATGCACGCATGTGAATCAAGAAAATTTCAGAGACAAACCTACCGCAAGAAGTTGTTTGAGCTGAACGCCGGGGCCGTATTCTCCCAAATCGGTGGGGTCCTCAGGATCGGGCTCGCGCAGGGTCAATTCCACGTCTCGGTCGTAAATCAACGTCAAGCCAAGGGTGGTGGAAAGCCAATCGTTGACCTTCAGGGTGAGAACATGGTCCGAGAAGACGTCGATGGCCTCAGGTTCCTCGGAGTAATTGCTGAACAAATCAAGTCGGACGGCGTAGGTCACGTTGTCCAAGACATTTTCCTTCCAACCAATCCTGACGTATCCGCCGATCTCGTGCCTTGAACGTTCTCCAGGTGCAACCCCAAACGTTCCGGCGGCGGACAAATCGTCGTCGAGCACGAAGGTTGATTTGGACGTGAAGGGTGCCAAAAAGACGGTGGCGTTGGGGTCGGGCTTGAAGTCCACGCCAAGGGCGACCACCACGTACCCTGGAGCCATGAACCTCGAGGTCACCTGACCAGGGTCTGGGGCGCCATTCACGGTGGCGAATCCAGGAGCCATTTGGCTTCGGAAGCTGGCCAAGGCGGTGAGCGACCCTTGGCTTTTGATTCGATAGCCAAGCTTGGAAGCGAGTTCGATGCGGTCGTCGGTTTTCAGCAGGATGCCTTCGTCAGGTCGATGAAGCAGGCCAAAGGCTGCATGGACCTCCGTGTCCCATCCGAGATTGAGCCCGTCGTATTCCCAGAACTGGTCCACCTTCGCAATCAAGCTGGCGGAGCTTTGTCCTCCCGCGGCCCATTGGCTCAATTGCACTTGGCTGAATTGCACGTTCAGCAAAGTCTCGTGCTTGTGGTACACCGAGTCAAGGTTTCCCACAACGGGCGCGCGCAACTTCGACTCTTCGGCCGAGGGCAGAGGGGCCACGGGCGATTGCCCCCATGAAAGGGAAGCCGCGGCCAACGTCGTCGCCAACAGGGCGCAACGAACCTTCTTGCTCAGGTCAACGAATGACCTGGACGTCGCCTGTGAAAATTTCTGCACCCTCTCCTCGTTTGCGTTTGATGGCAATGCGCCAGGAGTAGACGTCGTTTTGGACGTAGTAGTCTCCCGTATCAAGTCCATCGCCTTGGTGGCCGCCGTCCCACACGTCCGCGGGATCGTTGGTTTCAAACACCACGTGCCCCCAGCGGGAGAACACTTGAAGCGAATACGTGGCAATGTTTTCTTCGCCTCGAATCACAGGGAACCATGCGTCGTTCAAGCCGTCGTTGTTGGGTGTGAAGGCATTGGGGACGTACATGTAAATGTCTCGCCACACTTCGATGGTTTGGAACGCGGTATCTCGACACCCACAATCGTTCACCACCTCCAACAACGCAGAATACGTGCCGTATCCCGTGAACTGGTGCTCGGGGTTTTCGTCGGAGGTGTAGTCTCCGTCGCTGAAGAACCAGTTGAATTCGGTTGCGTCGGCCGAAGAAGTGTTTTCAAACTGCACAAACGGATTCACCCATTCGATGGAATCGGGCGCGAAGAAGGAAGCTTCAGGGGGGTAGCACCCTTCGAATGCCTCGTCGTATTCCGTTTCGACGCAGCAGATCAACGAAGAGGTTTCCACGTCCTCACAGGGAAGAGGCAACCATTCCTTGCAAGCTTCAATCGTGGCAGAATAGAAGTTCGGGAATTCCACAGGGTAGATGAACGGTGACTCGAAATTGACCACCGTGGTGTCAAGGATCTCGAGGGTGTAGCTCGTCGCACCAATGGAGGCGTTGTCAATGGCCACTTCGGTGGGGATGCAAATGGACTCTTGGTCAAAGCCGAGAATCGGGATGGGAAGCTCACGCACGTACCAGCAGTTGTCGTCTTCTGCGGGAGGGTTGGAGGGGGTGGGTGAGGTGTTGGAACAGCCCCATTCGTTCGTCACGGCAACCACAGGACAGAAAATCCCCGACGTGTCAGTGGTCAATTCCAGGGTGCACCCTGTCGACGACTGGATGGACGCTCCATCTTGGATCACTTCCCAGTCAAACACGAATTCGTTGGTGCCTGTCTCCTCGCACGTCGCAACCTCGGGGCACGGCAAGATCAATTCGTTTCCATTCAAGGCGTCGAGGCATTCTTGCTCGCATACCACCAATTCAAAGTCCGGGGAGGGGAGGACGACCAGCGAATCGCAGCCGTCATTTTCACACACAAGGATGTCGCCGCTGGGCAAGTTGTGGGTGTAAAGCACGTCCCAGCAGATTCCCATGTCAATGGGGCAAGGCGTCAAGTTTTGAAACGTCTCGCAAATTTGTCCAGCCCCGTCGACTGGGGGGAAGACGTCGACGTCGTCGGCCAGGTCGTCGTTGCAAAGTTCGAATTCGATGCATTCCACGGCAGGAGAGCACGCTTCTTCAGGGAATTCTTGAATCACATCCCATTGGGGGGTGGCTCGAATTCCGATAGACACATTCAACACGTCGGATTGGCAACCGTTGCAATCCACCACATAGACGTCGGTTTCAACAGTTTCCGCGAGTTCGCAGCTCGTGGGAATGTCGTAGCACGGCGAGCATGCATCCGAAGACGGACTGGCCATGAGCGAGCCCAAATCCGTGGAGAAGCACTCAAACACACCGGTGCAATCTTCGTCGATGTCGTTGACGAGGATTTCCACGCACGCCGTCTCGCCTTGGCACACCGCTTCGGGGTGGAGCACCCCAATGTTCGGCTTGGGGTTCACCACCAAGCACGAGTCCCACTCAGCATCGCACGTGTACGTCTGGCCTTGCAATTGGTAGGTGCAAATTTTGGAGATGCTCAAGCACGTTGCATCAGGCAAGGTTTCAAACGTCCATTCGTCCGACGTGGATGTTTCGTTTTCTCCTTGGTCGGTGGCGTAGATGTATTCGCAACCGGTCACGAATGGGGCCAAAGGAGGATCGTTGGGGCACGGTGCGTTGTTGATGACCGTGACCAAGTCGCCCTCGCAGTATTCGTCTTCCATGGGAGAAAGCTCGGGGTCCAACGTGGGTGCCTGGAGCACGGTGAGGTCTGCACACGCTTCGGCGCAGCAAATCAAGGTTTCTGACACCAGGGGATAGAGCAGGCAGCCTGTGGCACAGAAGTCGTCGCAGTCGGCGGGGTTGAGGATGGTCGCCGATTGCGTAAAATCGCCTGGACAGCACGCGGTAGGTGCTGGCTCCAATTCGTCGAAAATCACGTCGCAGTCCTCGTCGAAGGTCCATTGAATCGAATCGGCGCCACACAACGTGAATTCAACCGGTTCGTCCGAGCACACCTTGGTTTCGCCTTCCAAGGTAAGGTTGGGCAACTCGTACACGTTGTAGTTCACCGGGATCGGATCCGAAGCGCACCCGTATCCGTCTGTGATGACGACCTCGATGGTTTGGGGGTCCACTTCCGAGCAAGGTTCCCCTCCGAATTCGACCTCGGTTTCTTTGCAGGACACGGTTTCGGAAGGTTGGTTGATGGTGCCCTCGCATCCGATCCACTCCCAAACAGGAGGTGTCCCTTCCCAATCCAACACCCCGCATTCCATGATGACGCATGCTTCCAGCGTTTCGCCGTCACAGAGGTCTGGATTGGTCACCGATTCCAAGCCCGTGGGTGTAGGAAGGACCACAATGGGTGTGTTGATTGTGTCCACACAAGTGACCCCGGGCCAAGCATTGGGGTTGTAAGACTGTGTGTAAACGAGGCTTACATCGCAGATGTCAGGCTCATTGCAAGTGCTGGCTACAGGATTCAAGTCAAACGACAAGCCGCTGCCCACGAACACGTCGTCTTTGAACCAGTCGTAACCAAAGTTGGGGTTGCCGACGCCATTGGATTCAATGGTGACGTCTTCACCCGAACACACGACACAATCGTTCAATTCACCACTGGCCTCGAGGCAAGAGGGTGAAGGGGGATTGAAATTCAGGATGGTCAGTTCGAAATCCGTGTCAGCGCAACATTGGAGTACGTCGCCTTGGGTTTCAAGGGGGTAGTAGCTGCAACCCGTGTACTGGATGTTGGTGGCACACGGCACGGCGATGGAAACGGGGCTGCATCCAGACCCTGCCTCAAACGACGTCGCGCCCTCAAACACGTCAGGGTTGTCCGCGCATGTCGGCCACAGGTTGTCTTCCCAATTGAAATCCCCAAGGAAGATTTCGTCAGGCCCAAACACTTCGGACTCCCAATCTTGGCCTGGGCAGCACCCGAGGGGTTCGTCGAAGTTCAAGCAGGGGCTCTTGTACACCTCCACCACGTTGTTCCAATCGACGCTTGTGGGACAACCCTGGGCATTGCCGTTCTCGTCGTAGTCGTAAATGGTGAAGGCACTCAGCTGAACCCCCAACAACTCGAATGGAGAATCGCCTGAGGTGCAGTCGTAGCACTCGTCGATGCAGGGCTCCAGGAATGCGCAAGAATCTGTCGATGTGACCGCCAACGATTGACCCCCGAGGCTGGCGCTCCATGACCAATCCACGTCCAACATGGTCGGGTCGGTGACCACGTCGGTCAACGTCAAAACCAATGGCTCGCACGAGCACGCCTCCGTCACGGCATCGCCAAAAAAGAGTTGAGGCTCTCCCAAGGCAAGGCCGAGTTCGTCGCAGGCAATCGGAGATGCTTCACAGCTTGGCTCTGCCACGAGCAGTTCGGTCCAATCGACGGGAGCTTTGATGTCCACTTCGACCACCACGGTGTCCGAGCATCCGTTCGCATCGACGATCGCCACGCTAAGGCACAGGGGGTCGAACAAAGGGTCGTACGCATCCACGCAGACCGTGGCGAGTCCATTCAAAAGGCTGGGTTGATCGATGGTTGGCAGAGCTGTTCCTTCTGGAACATCGTTGCAAATGGACCAGGTGTAGGACACAGGCTGCACGTCGAATTCGCCCAGCACGGTGGTGGTCACATCCTCGGCATTGACATCAAAGCATGTGTTGGGGCATGCCCATTCAGGGGCTTCCAACACCTCGAGCTCAGGCAAAGGCAACACGCAAAATTCCCAATTGGAGTCGACGGCACAGGTCAGGTTGGGGATGGTGTCCACCGAGTTGACTGCGGTCAAAAACACCTCCACGCAATCCCCGGGTCCGGGAGCTGCGATGGACCCAAGGTGTGGAATGGGGGAACACGTGTCGGTCAACGCGGGCAGCGGGAAGGGGGGGATGTAGATGCCGCCGTTGTATCGGTACCTCCACGCAAACTCGGTGTCGTCAGAAAAACAGACGTCGTAGTCGTTGGATGCATCCGTGATGCACAATTCAATGTCGTCGCCCGCGCAGACGTTGTCTCCTCCATTGACGGTGAATATGGGTTCCGGGAGCGGGATGATTTGCAGGTCAAACTCGGTGATGTCCGCCCCGCAGACCAGGATGTCCCCAGGCGCCAACAAGTACTCGGCGTAGAGGTACAGGATGATTTGGTCTTCGCAAGTCAAGTCTGAGAAGACAGGGAAGGCATCCTCAAACAAAGGATTGACGTTGGTGGAATTCACGTACCACTCGTATTCCAGGCCGCCCACAGGAACGTTCATGGGTTGCAGGTCCTCTCCTTCGCAAACAGGGTCGAACACAATGCCGTCAGGGGAGGGGACGCCAAAGTATTGAATCAAACCACTCAGCGTGTCGCTGGCACAGCCGGTTGCATCGACCACAGAAACGGCGACGTTCAACGAGCCTGATTGGCTCCCGTCCACGCCCAAGGCGTCCCAGTCGATGTCTGCGAAGGTCAATTCCGAGAAGTTGCCGCCATTCACCACATCCACCCAGCTCCACATGGCGTTGTTGGCATTGTTCGTCAAATCCCACGTCACCAGGTCTGGGGATTGGTTGCTGCCGGTGTATTCAACGGCCAATGACGTTGTGTTGTCGTCGAAGCAAGCCAACGCAAGGCTGACGTCGTCCACCCAAGAGACCTCGGGCGTGGGCAAAACCTCAATGAGTCCCAAGTCCACGCTGTCCACGCACTGAAGCTGTGGAGTCACGGTGATGGTTCGCACCACCGTGCCCAAAATCCCGGGAAACACCACGTCTTCAAAAATGGCGGTGGTGGGGGAACATGCGTCGCAATTGCCCGCGCTGTTGTTGTACTCGTTGGCGGCCGGTGAGACGTTCCAGACAATGTCGCAGTCCTCGTCGATGGCCTGGCAATCAATCGACAATTCCACGGTATCCCCCTCGCAGACCGGAGGGTACGTCACGGGATAGCTCACGTTCACCCCCCATGTGCCCGGGTTGTATACAAACACGTCGTCGGTGGCCGTACCGGCGCACGTCGCCGTTTCCCCGAGCGCCTCGTAGGTGATTTGGATTTCGTGAGAGACCAAATCGCCATCCATCATGTTGATGTACGTGGCTTCATCGATCGGGTTTGCCGGGTTGGACATGTCCCATATCTCCTCCACGACAATGCCTAGAGGGTTGAGGGCATTGTTCAATCCCCATGAAACGAAGGAGGAGGTCGCAGGGTCTCCAGCGACGTTGGTGTAATCGTTCAAGTTGAAATCGCTCACCACGAGGAGGGAATCCCCGAAGCAAATGTCTTCGGCCACGATGACGAATTCTGGGTTCGCGACGACCTCCACGTCGATGGAGGCGCTGGCGCTGCCACAAAGGTTGGTGGCAGTCAAGGTCACGTCGTACGCTCCCGGAATCAAGGTGTTGATGCCAAATTGGCCTGGAATGATTGCATCCGTGGAGGTTGTCGCGTCGGCCAAGATCACGTTGCCCGTGGCGGTCTCGGTCAACTCCCACGAAAGCGTGGTTGAAACCAGCGATTGGCTTCCCCCCAAATCAGGTTGGGTCACCGAGAAAAAGGTTGCGAACAATTCGCCCTCACACAACAGAGGGGTGCTCGAAATGAAAATCGGTTGGTCAGGCGCTTCGCCGCATTGCACCGAGCCATTGGCAGTGAACCCCAGCGCAGACGCTGAGGCGTAGGTGACGATGGCCTCGACGGCAAATTCACCCACGTTCAGAGGGGTGAACTCAAGGAAGGTGGAACCGTTCCAATCGGACAGGTCTGCCCCCAAACCTGTGGCCGCGTTGAGGTCGTATGACGCAGCCCCTCCGTTGGCCATCTCGATCGACCAAACCACGTCGGTCACCGTCTCCGAAGGATCAGGAGTCGGGAGGGTGAAGGTCACCATGTCCGAGCCGGTGCAGACTTCGGGTTGAGAGACGCCCAAAGGTTCGGCCAACAATCTGGCTTCTTGTCCCTGGCTGGGGAATGCCAAAAGGACGAGCAACATGGCGGTCAAAGCCAAGCCAAGCCTTTGAGAGGCAGCGCGATGAAGGATGCGTAGATGGATCGTGAACATGCGGTCAGGCAATTTCAAGTGAGCAAGTTACGGAGTACGCGTCAAGCAGAGGATGAGAGGTGTGGACAACTTGGGCGGACGCCGGAAAATTGACACCCTCCTTTCTTGTGACGCTTGTTAAGCCCCAAGTGTTGATTCCTTTTGTTCGTGCCCCAACGGGCAAGGGGTTCGTCCGGGGTAAATTGACCTCCAAATCACAACAAACAATTCTCCATGAAACATCTTACGCTTTGCGCACTGATGGCCCTGGGTCTGCAGACTTTGGGCTTCGCGCAGTACACCCTGACCGTGCAGGAAAGCCCTGCCTCGGCAGACGCAACCCTGACGACCTACCGGTTTTACGTCAACATGCAAGACGCCACGGACAAAATGAGTGCAGTGTATGGCGACGCTGAATCGAACATGGTCATCAACGCCCCCGCAGGCGTGTTCAACAGCGAGTACAACAGTTCTTGGAATGCTTCAGGCATCAACCCTGCGTTCCTGCCTGTGTTCCCAGAGCTCGCAGACGACACGTATGCGACCATTCGTCTGGACGGTCCTGCAGCGTCGTCCGGGCTTGATGGCGCGGCAGACCCTTCGATTGTGGAAGATGAGGCCCAACCCGTGACGCCTTTCTTCCTGACAGATGGAGCCACGTCGTTGCTCAGCACCACGCTGACCGGTTGCGCATGGTACGTGTTGAACACGGCGAGCAACGCCCTGCCGGATGAAAACTTGCAGATGCTCATCTTGCAAATCACGACGGGAGGCACCTTGGATGGCACCATCAACTTCCAAGTGTTCCCTCTAGGCGACGGCACCAACGCCGAATACTACTCCATTGACTTCAACGGATCGGGAACCTTCTCAGACGGCAACGCAGGCCCCGTGGCAGGATGCACCGATCCTACGGCGTGCAACTTCAACCCGTTGGCCACGGAAGACGACGGCACGTGCACAGGCATTCCTGAAGGGGCATGCGACTGCGATGGCAACGTCCTTGATGCGCTTGGTGTGTGCGGAGGCGACTGCTTGGCCGACGCCGACGGCAACGGCATTTGCGATGGAGAGGAGGTGTACGGTTGCATCAACGACTCCGCATGCAACTACAACCCAGACGCCAACCTTGATGATCCAAATGAAGATTGCATCTTTCCTGACGAAGGCTTTTGCTGTGAGGGTCTCCCCGACATGGATGGCGACGGCATTTGCGACGAGCAGGAAGTGGCAGGATGCACCGACCCGTTTGCCTGCAACTACGACGGCATGGCCACGGACGACGATGGCACTTGCGAATACTGCAGCTGTTCGGATGAGGCCTACACCTTGACGGTGGAATCGGCCCCTGCCATTCAGGCAGGATTGACCACCTACCGTGTGTACGTCAACCTGAACGGCGACAACGACTTCTTGTCGGCGGTGTACGGGGAAGGCGACACGCCCTTGCAGATTGATGCGCCGGATGGCGTTTTCAACTCAATCTATTCCACGTCATGGAGTGCGGCAGGCATCAATCCCGCCTTGTTCGTGGCGTACCCAGAATTGCAAGACGACTCCTACGCGACCATTGGTTTGACGGTGTCGGCCACCCTCGGTGATGGGACCCAGCAGGATCCCACCCTTGCGGATGGACCTGGCAACGAGGTGTCGAACTTCTTCACCACGGAGGGTGCAGCTTCTCTGGCCACGTCCGAATTCCCTGGTTCGTCGTGGTTTGTGCTGAACGGCGCGAGCAATGGCTACGCCGACGAAGACGGTCGGGTATTGGTGATGCAAGTCACGACGGCGGGGGCTTTGAGTGGCACCTTGAACTACCAGGTTTTCGCTGGTGGTGACCAAGAAGAGGCCTTCTACGTCACGTCTTCGTTCGACGGTGTGGGCACGTTTGGTCAAACCAACGTGTGCGGATGCACAGCAGCAGGCGCATGCAACTACGACGAATCAGCCACCATCGACGACGGCTCTTGCGAGTACGAATCGTGCGACGGTTGCATGGATGAAGGCGCATGCAACTACGATCCAAACGCCACCATTGACTCAGGCAACAACTGCTTGGAAGAAGACGCCATCGGCGATTGTGGAGGGGATTGCTTCGCGGATGCGGACAGCGATGGTGTGTGTGACGAAGTCGTGTTGACAGGTTGCACGGACCCTGATGCCTGCAACTACGTGCCGGAAGCGAACACGAACGACGGCAGCTGTACCTACGCTGCGCAGTACTACGATTGCGATGGCAATTGCTTGATGGACACGGACATGGATGGTGTGTGCGACGAGTTGGAAGTCGCGGGTTGCACGGATGCAACGGCTTGCAACTACAACGAGCTTGCCACGGATGACGACGGCATGTGCGAATTCGCCGAGCAGTACTACGATTGCGACGGCAACTGCTTGATGGACACGGACATGGATGGCGTGTGTGACGAGTTGGAAGTTGCGGGTTGCACGGACGAGACGGCTTGCAACTACGACGAGTTGGCGACCGACGACGACGGCACGTGTGAGTACGCGGTGGATTTCTACGACTGCGAAGGCAACTGCTTGAACGACGCCGACGAAGATGGCGTGTGCGACGAACTGGAAGTGGAGGGATGCACAGACATTGAGGCCTGCAACTACGACGAGTTGGCCACCGACGACGACGGTTCTTGCCTGGTCATCGGTGAGGCTTGTGACGACGGCGACGAAGCCACGATCAACGACACCGTCAACGAGCAGTGCGAATGCGAGGGTGAACCCGACAACGTCGAGGAAGCCGCCGTGTCGTTTGCCATGTTCCCGAACCCTACCGCAGGCGTGGTGACGTTGCAAGTGAGCGGGTTCCATGCACAAGCGACGATTCAAGTCATGGACGCCGCCGGGCGTGTCGTGATGGCGGAAGAGAACGTGGTCCTGCAAGGCGCGCACGTCATGGACGTGTCCGCATTGAGCAATGGGACGTACAACGTCATGGTTTCGGATGAGCGGGGCGTGACGGTCCGCCGCTTGTCGGTCCAGCGATGAAGCATGCACAAGGGCTTGTCCCTTGATGAAAAGCCCGGGCATGGTCCCGGGCTTTTTTTGTTTCTACATGCTTCGCGATGCAACGGACTTTCATTGTTGGAAGTTTTTGTTTCAGTGTTGATTCCTTCACCCCATTCGCAGGCTCAAGCGTCGATTGTCCGTCTATCTTGAGCCCAAATCACAAACCTCCTCACATCATCTACATGAGAAACTTGACTCTCTTGGCATGCCTGATTCTTGGCATGCAATTCAATGGCTTTGCTCAGTACACCTTGACGGTGACTTCGGAAGCCGCTGCAGGCGCACCAGGCATGGTGTACCGCTTCTACGTGGACATGCAGGATGCCACGGACCGCATGAGCGCGGTGTTTGGCAACGACC
>CAZKGY010000020.1:0-15750 GCA_964552305.1 uncultured Comamonadaceae bacterium | reverse complement strand
GCCCACCCGCCGGCACCCACCGGCATCGCAGGCCCTGTCACGGCCACCCCGACCGGTGCGAACATCGAAGACGGTCAAGACCACATCGTGGACATCCGTTGGGACCCCTCCATCCAACAAGTCACCGTGTCGTTTGACTGCCAAGAACGTCTCGTGGCGAGCATTGACCTCATCGACGACATCTTCGCTGGCGAACGCTTTGTGTGGTGGGGATTCACCGCAAGCACCGGTGGATCGTTCAACATCCAAACGGTTTGCTTGGCCCCCAACGCTCTGGGCACAGACTCCGAACTATTTGTTTGTCCCGAAGCGTCGGTCCAGTTGGTGGCCGGGGGCATTGGCGTGACCGACTACGCCTGGTCTCCCAGCAACCTGGTCAGCGACCCCACGGTGTACAACCCGGAATACACAGGCGTGGTCAGCAACACCCTCACCGTGGAATACACGGACCAATGCGGGAATTTGCAGTCGGAAGTGATTGACGTCGTCGTGGAGGACGTGGCCGTGACCATTGAAGGCGGCGACGCCCTGACTTGCGCCAACGGTGGCGAGCTCAACCTGGTCGCGGAATCCAGCTTCGGCACAGCACTCACCTATGAATGGAGCGTCAACAACGTCGTGGTTGGGGACTTCATCACCCTGGACGTGTTCGACGCGGGCACCATCACGCTGGATGCCGTGTATCCGGGCACCAGCAGCCTTGCTTGCCAAAGCCAAGACCAAATCACCGTCTTGTGGGACACCACAGCCATGGACATTGACGCAGGACTTCCCGGCTTGATCACTTGCATTGAAACCGATGTCGCCCTGCTCGGGATGGTGGAAGAACCTGAAAACGCCAGCATTCAGTGGACGACGACAGGCGGCACCTTCAACGGCCCCGTCAATGAAGCCACCGCCATCGCCACTTCTGACGGGACCTATGTGATGACGGTGCTGGACCTGACCAACGGCTGCGTGGCTTCGGACAACACCACCGTAGACGAAGACCTCGAAGCGCCGGAAGTGACCTTGGGGGAAGCCACGGACGAATTGAGTTGCGCCCTGCCCTCGGTACGCATCGAAGGGACCTTGGTGTTTCCCGAATCGTACACGCCCCAGTTCACGTGGACCAGCCCCAGCGGCAACGTCTTTGGCTCAGGATCGCCAGACGTGGAGGTCTCTTCGCCGGGGTACTACGGCTTGGAGGTGACCTTTCTTGAAAACGGCTGCACCACGGTCGTCGACGACAGCGTGGAGGTCCGAGCCAGCGACCAATTGTTCATCGACCTGAGCACGCTGCGGTTGCCCAATGTCATGACGCCCGGCGACCCTGACGTGGCCAACGACAAGTTCAGGCCTGTGCTGCCAACCATGCCTGACTTCAATCCATTGACGATCATGGACGAATACGACTTGTCCGTCCACAACCGATGGGGCCAATTGATGTTCCGCAACGACGGCATGCCCATTCAATGGGACGGCAGGTCGGGCGGAGAAATCCTGAACAGCGGCACCTACATTGTCCAAGTGCGCTACTTGGCCACGTGCGGAGGCGAACAAACTGGCGAACTCCGCGGACCCCTCGAAATCATTCGGACCAATTGATCCGAGCCAAGAGTTCGGCTTCGCTGACAATGGCCACGCCAAGTGCTTCCGCCTTTTGGCGTTTGCTGGGGCCCATGTTGTCTCCTGCCCAAACCAAAGTTGTTTTGCTTGAGATGCTGCTCGCCAAACGGCCGCCATGTTGCCCAACCAACGCTTTCGCCTCGTTCCTGGACACCTGACGGAATACGCCGCTGACCACAACGACTTCTCCAGCCAACGCATCGCCAAGCGCCTCTTGCCTCTCCGCTTCCATCTTGAGTCCCGCCTTGCTCAAATCGTCGAGCAACGCCAAAAACTGCGGGTCGGAGAACTGCTCCACCAATTGGTTGGCGATCACGGGACCCACCTCGTCCAAGGCCAGCAACCCCTCTTCGGTTGCGACCTTGAAGGCCTCCACGTTGCCCAAGGCTTGGGCCAATTTTTTGGCCACCGTTTCCCCCACGTGCCGAATGCCCAAGGCGAACAACACGCGCTCAAAGGGCACCTCTTTGCTCGCCTCAATGCTCGTCAGAAGGTTGTCCACCGACTTTTGGGCCATGCGCTCGAGTGGCAACAAATCCTCTTCTTTCAGCCGGTACAAATCCCCAGGGTGACGCACGAGGCCTGCTTCCACCAATTGGGCCACCGTCTCCTCGCCCAACCCATCAATGTTCATTGCCTTGCGGCCAATGAAGTGTTCGATGCGGCCCCTTACCTGTGGCGGACATGCCTGGGCGTTGGGGCAGTAATGCAGGGCTTCACCCTCCGCTCGAACCAAAGCCGTTCCACACTCTGGGCACGACGTGGGAAAGGCGTACGGGGCGGGTGCAAACAGGCCACCCAGGGATTCCTCCGGGCGTGCCAACCCTACAATTTTGGGGATGATCTCGCCGCCTTTTTCCACCAACACGTCATCCCCCACCTTGACACCCAACTTGGCGATTTGGTCTGCGTTGTGCAAGGAGGCCCGCTTCACCACGGTGCCATTCAACAACACGGGCTCCAATTCAGCCACGGGGGTGATGGCCCCCGTTCTCCCCACCTGGCAAACGATGTCTTTCAACTGGGTGACGGCTTGCTCTGTCTCAAACTTGTACGCAATGGCCCAACGTGGGCTTTTGGCGGTCATGCCCAAACGCGTCCGCAAGTTGTATTGGTTCACCTTGATGACGATGCCGTCAATCGCAAAGTCCAAGGCATGCCTGGCGTTGTCCCAATGCTTGACGAAGGCGAGGATGTCCTCCACCGAATTCGCGACCTCAAGCCGTCTGTTCGTGGGGATGCGGAACCCCCAATTTCCTGCTTCTTGCACCGCCTCGCTGTGCTTCTGAAGGCCTGCCGATGCCGCGACGCCTTCGTCCACGTTGTACAGCATGCAATCCAACGGCCTCGTGGCCACCACCTTGCTGTCTTGAAGCTTCAGGGTGCCCGCTGCGGTGTTCCTGGGATTGGCAAACAACGGCTCTCCGGCAGCTTCCCGGCGACGATTCAAGGCCTCGAATTCGGGCCATGGAAAGAAGATCTCTCCACGAATCTCCAGCGACTCAGGCGCCGATTCTTGCAGCACCAATGGTACCGATCGGATCGTCGCCACGTTCGCTCGAACGTCTTCGCCTTGGCTGCCATCGCCCCGGGTCAACGCGCGAACTAGACGCCCCTGCTCGTACCACAGGCTGATGGCCACGCCGTCGTACTTGAGCTCCATCACAAACTCCACTGCCTCTTCTGGCAACGCCTCGTGGATGCGTTGAACCCAAGCTTGCACTTCTTCGGCGTTGTATGTGTTCGACAACGACAGCATGGGCGACCGATGCGCCACCTTTTCAAACCGATCGGTCAAGTCTCCTCCCACCCTTAGGGTGGGTGATGCAGGATCATCGAGTTCGGGATGCTGGCTCTCCAAGTGCGCCAACTCCTCCAACAAAGCATCAAACTCCCGGTCCGCGATGGTCGGCGACGCCAGCACGTAGTACCGGTGGTTGTGGGCGTGCAATTCTTCTCGCAGCTGCTTGATGCGCAGGTGGGCCTGTTGCACGTCCTTCATGAGGTTGAAGGTAGGCATCGCCGGGCGATCACATGCCTTGGCTTGCCTTGCATATCCCACAGGATATCCACGTCTTCCCAACCCAGCCGCTCCTTGAGCCAAGCGGCCAGCACTGGTGCCCCAGTCGCGTGGCATTCCATGGCCAACCACCCCCCAGATTCGAGCCCCCCGTCTTCAGCCCAGTGCACCAAGGCATGGCCAAATTCAAGCGGGTTGTCGTCGTTCACAAACAGGGCCAAATGAGGCTCATGGTCCAGCACATGGCCGGCCATGGCATGTCGGTCTTCGAGGGGCACGTAGGGCGGATTCGCGACGACCACTTGGGCAGGACGTGGAAGCCTCAAGGGAGCACGCAATAGGTCCGATTGGCGCCAGCGCACATTCAACGACAAGCGGGTGCCATTTTCCTTTGCCACGGACAAGGCTTGATCGGACACATCCACGCCCCACACCTCCGCCTTTTCGAAACGGCGTTTCAACGCCAGGGCCATGCACCCGGAACCGGTGCACCAGTCAACGACGAAGGGGGCGTCCCATCCCGATGCAACCAACTTGGCAGCCACGTCCGCGACGAGTTCCTCCGTCTCAGGCCTTGGGATGAGTGCCCCAGACCGAGCCACCAGTTCCATCCCGTCAAACCAGGCTTTGCCCAAGACGTATTGAATGGGCTCGCCCCCCGCGATGCGTGCCGCAGCCAACGCCAAACGATCCATCTCCGACTCTGAAAACAGATGGCCTGCCACCAGCCTGTCGCCTTTGGACATGCCCGTCTCGTGCTCCATCAACCACGCAGCCATGGATGCGCCCTCTCGGTCAGAAGGCTGACCCAAGCGCGCCACAAGCCATGGTTTCACATCCCGCTCTGCGTTGCTTCTGGGCCAAGGCCCCTTTCCACGGACTTGCATGGGCTCAGCGCTGGCCTGCAATCAGCAACTCGGCCGTGGCACGGTTGGTCGCAAGGGCCACGTTGTGCACGTCGCACTGCCGTAGCAGCATGTTCACGTCCGGTTCGTGCGGGTGCTTGCCCATGGGGTCGCGGAAAAAGATGACCGCGTCCAACAAGCCGTCGGTGATTCGGGCGGCAATTTGGGCATCCCCGCCCAGTGGCCCCGAAGCCAACCGCTCCACCTTCAAGCCCAACGATTCAATCCTCCCGCCTGTCGTCCCTGTAGCCACCAAAGACCGGTTGTCAAACCACGCCAAATGGGCGCTCACGAAATCCACAAGCTCTTGCTTTTTCCCATCGTGGGCAATCAATGCGACCCGAGACAAATTCATGCCTCAAAGGTAGCATCGCCGAAGCATGCGCGTGTCACTCTTCGGTGGCCAACACGGCGTAGCCCCAAGGGGCCATGGTGGTCCCTTCCGCCCAAACGCCTGGCTCACCACTGCCCATCGCCAAAGCCAAGGGTGCATCAGGCAACGGCACAGACACCTCGACCTGGTCCTGCGACAAGTTGAGGATGACCACGACAGTGCTCACGCCCTGCCGTTTTTGGAAGGCAAACACGGCCTCGTCGTTGGACGTCTTGATGCATTCCGGCGTGCCGCCGAAGTCGCCGTTCCACAGCGCCTGCCTCGTGTGGTTCAAGTCGTTGATCGTGCGATAGAACGACACCTTCGCATCGCTGTCCCAAGCCACCGTGTCTTTTTCGAAAAACCGCAGTCGCTTGGCCATGCCTGCCTCCTGGCCAGAGTACACCAAGGGCATGTCCAGCAACGTGCCAGCCAACACGGCCATCGCATCGCCAGCATCCCCGTAGCGCTCTCCAATGGTGCCATTCCAGGAGTTTTCGTCGTGGTTGGTCACAAAGCCCATGCGGTAGGCATCTGTGGGGAACCGTTCCGCTTCTTCTTCCAAGTATTCACGCAACACCTCGACGGGTTCCTTGCCTTGCGCCACTTGGTTGGTCAGGTGATGGAAATGCCACCCGTAGCTCATGTCAAACGCCCTGTCGTGGTGTTCAGGCTCTTCCGCCTCTGCCAACATGAACACGTCAGGCTTCACGGCCTCCAGTTGACGCCTTGCCTTGTTCCAAAACGGCGTGGGAACCTTCATGGCGACATCGCAACGGAAACCATCCACGTCGCACTCACGAACCCAAAACTCCATGGCGTCAGCCATGGCGGTGTACAACCCGTTCTCTTGGCCATTTTCCCAGTCCAATTGGGCCACATCCCACCAGTCCGTGCCCAACGGGGGTTGCAAATTGCCCACGCTGTCGAGCAGGTAGTACTCGCGGTGGTCTTCCGTCCACACGCAATCGAAGGCGCTGTGGTTCGCCACCCAATCCAAAATGACTCGCAGCCCCTGATCGTGCGCGCCATCCACCAAGGCCTTGAAATCGTCCAAAGAGCCGTAGTCGGGATTGACCGCGAGGTAGTCCTTCACGCTGTAAGGACTCCCCAACGACGAACTTCCAGGCTCCACGATGAAGTTGTTCTTGTTCTCTCCCCCTTTGCGATTCACCTCTCCGATGGGGTGCACCGGCATGAGCCACAAAATGTCAGAGCCCAGCTCCTTGATTCGAGGAAGGTCTTCTTGGAACGCCTTGAACGTCCCTTCGGCGGTGTGTTGCCGGACATTCACCTCGTAGATGGTCGCATTTTTGGTCCAGGCGGCGTGGGCCAAAACATCCTCGGTTTCGGCGGAGCCAACCAACGACGCTTCTCCGGTATTTGACGGCGCCGGTCCGCATCCCACGCCTGCCATCATGGCCCCAGCGCAAACCCACATCATCCAGTTCTGTTGTTTCATGGTATCGAATCGCATGGACCAAAAGTAGCACAAAGGCAGGCTTCGTGTACAATCAACACCAACCCCGACAGCCTTTGGATTGACGCGTCAGAACAAGGTGGCCTGGCCTTCGGCATCGACGGACGATTCCCCGTCGCCTTCGGGCGCCTCGGCTCCCGCATCGGGTGCCGGGGACGAGGCCATTTTGGCTTCTTGTTCGCGCTGCTCGTCGGCCTCGCGTGCCGTTTGGATTTCTTTGTCCAGCGCTTGCTCCAACTCTTCCACCACAGGCTCAAGCGTCACTTCGGTGACTGGCAGGGAGCTGAGTTTGTTCCCGATGGCTTTGACACCTTTCACCGCAATGAAGCCCCGCAAGTCCAACACGTCGTCTTCGCGGTCGCGCGTGTGCTTGAACCTGCGGTTGTAACGGATCCGAACATGGGGATGGTGCAGGGTTGAGGCCACCCAGAGCTTCGACTGTTCGTGGTCTCCGATGTAGCTGGTCGGCGTTTTGCTGAATTCGGGGAGAAAACGCTTGACAAACCAATCCTCCTTCTCGCCCTCGTAATACACCACGGACACAGGCCGGTCTTCGTCAAAACGCTCCAGGTGAATCATTTTGTCGTCGAAGTGCGTGCTCAAATCGAACCCTGTGAAGGCGTACGTGCCGTTGTCCAACAAGACCAAAATCTTGTCCTCCGCCTTGAAGTCTCCCAAGAATCGTCCCCGGCCATCGGCGTTCAAGCGACGCACCGTCTCGTCGTACCACACCTTCCTCGCCCCTAGCGTGCTCACTCCGGCCTCCTTCATCTCGACCTTGCGCACCGGGAACTTGGACACGAGGTTGCCCCCTGCGCTCCTTCCCTTGATGCCCACGTCGCTGAAGTCGATGTCGAACTTGAGCTTCTTCAACCTGGCCTGCGTCTTCAAGTGCACCGTCACCACTTCTGCCTCCCCGTTGGGGTTCGCGGTGAAGTAGAGCAGCTTCGATTTGGGGGTGCCCTTGGTGATTGGGTACTCCCGGTCGCGTGTGATGGAGGTGACGTTGAAACGCTTGACCATGCTCCGTCCGGTGGCTCCGTCCAAGTAAATGGCGTTGTAGGTGGTTCGTTTGTCCCCCTTCTTCCACACAGCCACATGGATGAGCCCCTTGCCAAAGAACGCCTTGGAAGACACCTTGCTGACCTGCATGGTGCCGTCTTTCCGGAACACGATGATGTTGTCGATGTCGGAACACGTGCCAATCAATTCGCCTTCTCCGCGCTTCAGTCCTGTTCCCACGAAACCCTCCTCGGCGTTCCAGTAAAGCTTGGCGTTCGCCACGGCCACCTTGCTCCGGTCGATGGCTGCGAACGTGCGCAATTCGGTTTTGCGCTCGCGCCCTTTGCCATACTTGGCTTTCAGGTTCTTGAACCACTCGATGGCGTATTCGGTCAGGGTGTTCAGGTGGCCTTTGACCCGTTCAATGTCTGTTTCGAGCGAGGCAATCTTTTCGTCGGCCTTGAAGCTGTCAAACTTCGAAATGCGCTTGATTCGAATCTCGGTCAACCGCGTCACGTCCTCGTCCGTCACCGCACGAAGCAGGTGCTTGATGTGAGGCTTCAGCCCGTCGTGAATGGCCTTCAGGATTTCCTCCCACGTTTCGCACTCCTCGATGTCCCGGTAAATGCGGTTTTCGATGAAAATCTTCTCGAGGGAAGCGAAGTGCCATGTCTCCTGCAGTTCGCCGAGCTCGATCTCCAACTCCAACTTCAGCAAGTCCCTCGTGCGATCCGCCGAGGTCCTCAAGATGTCGGAAATGCCCATGAACACGGGCTTGTCGTCAAACACCACGCAGCTGTTGGGCGCGAGACTCACCTCGCAATCCGTGAAGGCATACAGCGCGTCGAGCATCTTGTCCGGCGACACGTTGTTCGCCAAGTGAACCACGACCTCGACCTCATTGGCGGTGTTGTCTTCCACCTTCTTCACCTTGATCTTGCCCTTGTCGTTGGCCTTCAAGATGCTGTCAATCAACGACCCTGTCGTGACGCCGTAAGGCACTTCTCGGACGACGAGCGTTTTGTTGTCCAACTTGTCGATCCGGGCACGCACCCTGACACGGTCTCCCCGTAGCCCGTCGTTGTAGTTCTCCACGTCCGCCATCCCACCAGTGGGGAAGTCCGGGTAAAGCTTGAAGCGCTTGTTCTGGTAGTGCGCGATGCACGCATCGATGAGCTCGATGAAGTTGTATGGCAGGATTTTGCAGGCCAAACCCACCGCGATGCCATCCCCCCCCGAAGCGAGCAGCAAGGGGAATTTGGTCGGCAACGTCTCAGGCTCCTTGTTTCGGCCGTCGTAAGACGACAGCCAAGTCGTTGTTTTGGCGTTGAACACCACGTCGAGGGCAAACTTGCTCAGCTTGACCTCGATGTATCGAGGCGCCGCCGCGCGGTCGCCCGTCAGGATGTTGCCCCAGTTTCCTTGGCAGTCCAGCAACAGCTCGCGCTGGCCGATTTGGACCATCGCATCCCCAATGCTCGCGTCCCCGTGAGGGTGGAACTTCATCGTGTTGCCAATGACGTTGGCCACCTTGTGGAAGCGGCCATCGTCCATTTCCCGAAGGCTGTGAAGGATGCGTCGTTGCACCGGCTTCAAGCCGTCGTTTTGGTGCGGCACCGCGCGTTCCAAAATGACATAGCTGGCGTAGTCGAGGAAGTAGTCGTTGTACATGCCCCGTACCGGGATCACGTGTTCCATCTCGGCGCCTTCGGCCGCGCCTTCCCCCGCAAACTCGTCGTCGCGTTCTTCTTCGTTCGTTGCGTCGTGTTCGCTCATGCCGGAATCTCGTCTTTCTCCACGCGGAGGTTCTGAATGATGAACTGCTGTCGGTTGGGCGTGTTCTTGCCCATGAAAAAGCCCAGCATTTCTTGGAGGCTTTGTTCCTTGCCCACCACCACGGGGTCCAAACGAATGTCCTCCCCAATGAAGTGGCTGAACTCGTCAGGGCTGATTTCGCCCAACCCCTTGAATCGGGTGATCTCCGCCCGTGCACCGAGGTCGCCCAAGGCCTTTTGCTTTTCCGATTCGTCGTAGCAGTAGCGGGTCTCTTTTTTGTTCCTCACTCGGAACAACGGCGTCTGCAGCACGTACAAGTGTCCGCGCTTGACCAGGTCGGGAAAGAACTGCAAGAAGAACGTGATGAGCAGCAACCGGATGTGCATGCCGTCCACGTCCGCATCGGTGGCGATGACGACCTTGTTGTACCGAAGCGAATCCAGGCCATCTTCGATGTCCAGCGCCGCTTGAAGCAGGTTGAATTCCTCGTTCTCGTACACCACCTTCTTGGTCAAGCCGAAGCTGTTCAAGGGCTTGCCCTTGAGGCTGAACACCGCCTGGGTGGCGACGTCTCTCGCCTTGGTGATGGATCCCGACGCGCTGTCGCCCTCGGTGATGAACAGGGTGGTTTCCTCGTTCCTCGCCTTTTTGCTGTCCGAGAGGTGAACCCGGCAATCGCGCAACTTGCGGTTGTGCAAGGACGCTTTCTTCGCGCGTTCGCGCGCCAGCTTTTTGATGCCTGCCAAGTCCTTGCGCTCCTTCTCGCTTTGGATGATGCGCGCCTGCAAGGCTTGCGCCACTTCGGGGTTGCGATGCAGGAAGTTGTCCAACTCCCGCTTCATGAAGTCGAAAACGAAGCTCTTCAGCGTGGGCCCGTTGGGGCCGATGTCCTGGGACCCCAGTTTGGTCTTCGTCTGGGACTCAAACACGGGCTCCTCGACCTTCACAGCCACCGCCGCAGAGATGCCTCCGCGGATGTCTTGGGCGTCGTAGTCTTTGCCAAAAAAGTCACGCACCACCCTGATGTAGGCCTCGCGGAAAGCCGCTTGGTGCGTGCCCCCTTGTGGCGTGTATTGGCCGTTGACAAAGCTCTGGTAGTCTTCGCCGTAGGCATCCGTGTGCGTGAGCGCCATCTCGATGTCGTGGCCCTTCAGGTGCACAATCGGGTAGCGCAGCTTGCTGTCCAGGCGATCCTCCAAAAGGTCCTTCAAGCCATGCTCGCTCTTGAACTTGTCGCCGTTCAGGTACAGGCTCAGCCCCGTGTTGAGGTAGGCGTAGTTCCAGAGCAGCTTTTCCACGTGCTCCATCCGGAAGTGGTACCCCTTGAAAATCTCAGGGTCCGGCTTGAAGCGAATCCGCGTTCCGTTCCGCTTCGTGGTGGACTCCACGGCTGCATCGTCGACCAAATTGCCCAATTCGAATTTCGCACGCTTGAGCTGGCCATCACGCACGCTTTGGACCGTGAACTCCGTGCTCAAGGCGTTGACCGCCTTGGTTCCCACCCCGTTCAGTCCCACGGTTTTCTTGAACGCCCGGCTGTCGTATTTGCCGCCCGTGTTGATGCGGGACACGCAGTCGACCACCTTCCCCAACGGAATGCCTCGGCCATAGTCTCGCACACGGACCTCGTCTTCCTTGATCACCACTTCCACCGTGCGGCCATGGCCCATGGTGTATTCGTCGATGCTGTTGTCGACGACTTCCTTCAACAACACGTAGATGCCATCGTCCGCGTCCTTGCCGTCCCCGAGCTTGCCGATGTACATCCCCGGACGCATTCGGATGTGCTCCTTCCAATCGAGGCTCCGGATGTTGTCTTCTGTGTACGAGACTTGTTCTGCCATATGCTTCGAAATTACCAATGCGCGCAGGGGTTTGAGCCAGCCGCTGGACGCAACTTTTCCACACCAAACCGGGCATTCTCACACGGTTCGAGCCCTACCTTCGGGGCATGAAGGACCACCCCCAACACCCCGTACGACAGCTCGAGCCCCTGGACCTGTGGAACCGGTTTGCCGATTTGAACGCCATCCCTCGGCCGTCCAAACACGAAGACAAGGTTGTCGAATGGCTGCATCAATGGGCGAAAGACAAAGGTCTATCTTCACTTCAAGACGAGGTAGGCAACGTATTGATTAAAAAGCCTTCAACTTCAGGAATGGAAGGCCGAAAGACAGTGGTTCTCCAAAGCCACGTGGACATGGTTTGCCAGAAAAACGAAGCCACGGATTTTGACTTCATGGCCGAAGGCATCCGCATGCTCGTGGACGGCGATTGGGTGCGGGCCGACGGCACCACGCTGGGTGCGGACAACGGCATCGGGGTGGCAAGCATCCTCGCCGTGCTCGAGAGCACAGACATTCCCCACCCCGCCCTCGAAGCCCTTTTCACGATTGACGAAGAAACAGGCATGACAGGTGCCCTGGGGTTGAAAGGTGGATTCTTGACTGGAGAAATTTTGCTCAACCTGGACACCGAAGACGACGACGAAATCAGCATCGGGTGCGCTGGAGGAGTGGACTTGACTTCCCGCGGGATGTACACCCCGGAAACGTCGGTCGCCGAGGGCAACCTCGCCATGACCATCCAACTGAAAGGCGCTTCCGGTGGACACAGTGGCATGGACATCCACAAGGGCTTGGCCAACGCCAACAAATTGATGAATCGCGTCTTGTTGGAGGCCCTGGATTCCGTCGACCTGCGCGTGTCATCCATCCGAGGAGGAGGCCTTCGCAACGCGATTCCTCGTGAATCCACAAGCGTGGTCGTGCTGGCGGCGCAAGACCTGGCCGCATTCGAAGAAAGCCTTCAACAAAGCGCCCAACTGTTGGGCGAAGAATACGCCCTCACCGATCCCGACTTGGTGTTGGCGTGGGAGGCCACGGACATGCCCGAGAAGGTCATGGGCGAGGACGACCAATTCGCTTTGCTCTTGGCCATTCAAACCTGCCCCGTTGGCATCCATCGCATGAGCCCCGCCATCGAAGGGTTGGTGCAAACATCCAACAACCTGGCACGCGTGGAAGTGGGCGACGGCAAAGTTGAAATCCAGTGCCTCAACCGAAGCAGCGTGGACAGCGAGAAGGACGACCACGCACGAAGCATAGAGGCCGCCTTTGCCTTGGCAGGCCTGCAAACCGAGCAAAGCGGTGCCTACCCTGGCTGGACCCCCAACCCTTCCAGCGAAGCCGTGGCCATGTGTCGTGAGATTTACGAATCTCGCTACAACGAATCGCCACGTGTGCTCGCCTGCCACGCAGGACTGGAGTGTGGCATCCTGGGGACCAACTATCCGGGCATGGACATGGTCTCGTTTGGCCCCAACATCCGAGGAGCCCACAGCCCTGACGAGTGCGTCCAAATTTCAAGCGTCCAGAAGTTCTGGGGATACTTCTTGGAAGTGCTGAAGCAGACCCCCCAAGCGTCATGAAGGAACGTCCCCTCATCTTGGTGACCAACGACGACGGCATCACCGCGCCAGGCATCCGACACTTGGTGGAGAGCGTGGCGGACTTGGGCGACGTGGTGGTTGTGGCACCCGACAGCCACCAAAGCGGCATGGGACACGCCATCACCATCAGCAGCATTTTGAAGATGTGGCCTCATTCCTTCGGCGTGGAAGGCGTGACGGCGTACAAGACTTCTGGCACGCCTGTGGATTGCGTGAAATTGGCGATCTACAAAATCTTGAAGCGCAAGCCCACGATCCTCCTTAGCGGCATCAACCACGGCAGCAACAGTTCCATCAACGTCATCTACTCAGGCACCATGTCTGCCGCAGTGGAAGGGGCGCTGGAAGGCATTCCCTCGTTGGGCTTTTCCCTTTGCGACTTCGCCGAGGACGCGGACTTTCGGGCTTCAAGGAACGTGGTCCGAACCTTGACACTCGAGGCGCTCAAACGGGGCACCCCGCATGGGACGTGCTTGAACGTCAACATCCCCAAGGTGCCGCCTGAAGGCATCCAAGGGGTGCGCGTTTGCCGTCAGGCCGCGGGCCATTGGGCCGACGCCTTCGAGGAGCGGCAGTCCCCTGGAGGCCGCACGTACTATTGGATGACTGGCTCCTTCACGGACGTGGACAAGGGGCAAGACACGGACGAATGGGCACTTCGCAACGGATACGTCAGCGTCGTGCCCGTGCAGTTTGACCTGACGGCGCATCACGCCATGGCGGAGGTGAACCAATGGAACCTGAACTTGCCGACATGACCGCCGCCCCTGCTTCTTGGAAAACTCGTTTGGACAGCATCCAAGCTGGCCTGGTGGCAGGAGTTGCAGGAACGGTTTTGGGATGGGGGTTGCTCGGCGTTTGGTGGGCCGTGGCAAACGACTCCACCTTCGAGTATTTCTACCGCCACGTTTGGATTGGCAGCCAACTGTACCGGGACAGCATTTTGACAGCCAGCGTGCTGTTGAACGTGGTGTTGTTCTACCTCGCGAACCGCTGGGACATGGAACGTTTCGCCCAAGGATTGTTGGGCATCATCTTGATTGCTGTGCCGTTGATCGTGTACTACCAGGCCAAAGCAGGGGTGCTGTGAACGCCAGGCGATCGCTGCGGATCTTTCTGCTCGCCGGCGAGGCATCGGGCGACGCTTACGGTGCCGCCCTGGCACGCGCCTTGGCGGAGGCGTGCGAAGCCCACGGCACGGACCTGCGACTGGAAGGATGGGGCGGTGATGCCATGGAAGACGCAGGCGTGCGAATCCACAAACACATTCGAGACACCAGCTTCATGGGATTCTGGGAGGTCGCCACCCATTTGCGCACCATTCTAGGAAACCTTCGGAAGGCCCACGAAGACGTGGTGACCTTCCAGCCGGACGCCGTCGTGTTCATTGACTTTCCAGGATTCAACATGCGGCTTGCCAAGCGACTTGCCCGCGACAACCATCCCGCCATGCGGCTTCAATGGGTCGCGCCTCAGGTGTGGGCCTGGAAAGCAGGACGCGTGCGCGACTTGGCCCGCGACTGCCATGCCGTCGCCCCGATTTTGCCTTTCGAAGCGGACGTCCTTTCCCAGGCCGGGGTTCGCGTGTGGGACGTGGGGCACCCTTTGCTGGATTTGATGCCTGAACCTGCCCCATCGCGCGACATTCCCCTGGTGTTGTTGCCAGGGTCTCGGGCCCAAGAGTTGAGGCGCCACCTGCCGATCATGGTTGACGCCGTCAACAAGGGTGTCGCGCGAGGTCTGTGGCAACCAAGCGACGTCCACGTCGCAGGTGCCCCTGGCCGGACCGAGGCCGATTACGGTGCCGTGCTCGGTGCAGGCCTCACCCTGCAGTTTGGACAAACCCAAGAATTGCTCGGTCGCGCCAAGTTTGCCTGGGTCGCCAGCGGCACGGCAACCCTGGAGGCTGCTTTGATGGGCACGCCCCACGCGGTGGCGTACCGAACAAGCGCAGCTTCGTTCGCCATCGCCAAGCGCCTGGTTCGCGTGAAGCACATCGGCTTGCCCAACTTGTTGCTAAACCGAAGTCTGGTCCCCGAATTGATCCAACAAGACATGACGGCCGACAACCTGCTTCGTGCGACCCAGGAATCGCATGACGATCAAAGACAAGGGTTTGACGAAGTCCGACGAATTCTCAAGGATTCAAACGCCTCAAGCCGCTTGGCCCATCGCCTCTTGGACGAATTGACGCAAGGCTAAAAGTTGGACACCCGCACGCCAGGGGGAAGCACCAATCGGATGCGGACGTCAGCCGTCCAGGTTTCTCCGGCCGCGATCGCCTGCTTCAGCCACTCGACCTGCCCGACCTCCCTGTTCCACGCCCCCCCTGCTGTCGCATCCACCTCAACTTGCATGGCAGGACCCTCTGGAATGGCCTCCGACACGTCCACCAACACGCCATACGACTTGTCGTTGACAATCTCGATTCGGCGCATCTGGGTCACCACCGTTTTGCCGCTCCAGCGCCTCGTCCCGCTCTCGTCTTGAAGCATGCTGCGCTTGACACGCACTTCCTGATCGCGTCCCAGTTCGACCACCAAGGAATCGCCCCAAGCGGGCATGTTGACAGGCACGCCCCCGACCATGGTGTTGCCGCGAAACACCCGTCCCTCTCCGGAAAGCATGGCCAGCTCCATCCAACCTGTGGTGTGGCATGACTTGGCTGCTGCGTCCGACGGACCCGACCGAACCTCCCAACGTGGAGAGGCGTCCAACACGACGCGGTCCAACCAGACACGGCTGGGGTTCGCGTTGCCATTCACGCTGACGGGTTTGCTTCCGGTCATTTGCCAATTCGAGGCAAACGCTCCCTGGCCTTGGAGCACTTCTGCACGGGCCCGGTCGTCACGAAGGCCAGAACTGACCCACTCGTAGCTCGCACAATAGCCCATGCCTCCGTCTGCCTCGGAAGACTGCAAAAGCGTCCGGCGTGCCACCGGTTGGCGACCGACCATCTCACCCAAGGGCTGGCCCGTTCGCAGATTCAGGATGACGTCGTCCCAATCGATGCCTGTGGATTGAATCACCTTGGCGTACCGCTCGACTTGAAGCTTCCCGGTCCCTTCTTCCCAGGACAAATCGTACGAACTGACCCAGCCTGCCTGCTGGGTGCTGGCTCGCAAGGTCAACTCG
>CAZKGY010000019.1:0-15911 GCA_964552305.1 uncultured Comamonadaceae bacterium | reverse complement strand
GAAGACCGAATTTGACGTGATCTTGAAGGCCGCTGGCGGCTCCAAGCTCGCAGTCGTGAAGCTCGTGAAAGAACTCACCGGACTCGGCTTGAAGGAAGCCAAAGAAATCGTTGACGGTGCACCATCTCCAATCAAGGAGGGCATTCCTAAGGACGAGGCGGAAGCCTTGAAGACTCAACTCGAGGAAGCTGGTGCAGAGGTTGAGCTCAAGTAAGCACAACCCCGAGCTTTGAAGGCACGGGCGGGGAGCAGGTCCCCGCCCTTGTCTGCTTTTTGGAAGTTTCGCGTCGCGGGCTTCTGAACATCAACCTGCAACTCCCTGTTTGACCTTCGCCAAGACCAAACGACCATGACCCTGGCCAACCCCAACCCACTACGCACGAACTTCGGTTCCGTAGACCTCCCTCTGGAGCATCCAGACTTTTTGGACATCCAACTCCGTTCCTTCCAGGAATTCTTCCAATTGGAGACGAATCCTGAAAACCGCATGACGGAGGGGCTGTTCAAAGTGTTCAGCGAGAACTTTCCCATCACGGACACGCGCAACCAGTTTGTGCTGGAGTTTCTCGACTACTTCATCGATCCCCCGCGCTACAGCATCCAAGAATGCATCGAGCGCGGCTTGACGTACAGCGTGCCACTCAAGGCGAAGCTGAAGCTGTACTGCACGGATCCTGAGCACGAGGATTTTGAGACCATCGTTCAAGACGTCTACCTGGGGACCATCCCTTACATGACTCCCCAAGGTTCGTTCGTCATCAATGGCGCAGAACGGGTCATCGTGAACCAGTTGCACCGCTCTCCAGGTGTGTTCTTCGGCCAAAGCCGCCACGCCAACGGGACCAAGTTGCACTCGGCACGGATCATCCCATTCAAGGGATCTTGGATTGAATTCGCGACCGACATCAACGGGGTGATGTACGCATACATCGACCGGAAGAAGAAGCTGCCTGTGACGACGTTGTTGCGCAGCATCGGATACGAAACCGACCGCGACATCCTGGGCATTTTCAATTTGGCAGACGAGGTCAAGGTGACGAAGGCGGGCTTGAAGCGCGTGTTGGGCCGTCCATTGGCGGCGCGTGTGTTGAAGACTTGGGTCGAAGACTTTGTGGAAGAGGATACTGGCGAAGTGGTGTCCATTGAGCGTACCGAGGTCATTTTGGAGCGCGAAACGGTGCTCGAAAAGGAGCACATTGACATGATTGTGGAGTCTGGTTCCAAGACGATCATCCTGCACAAGGAAGGCGTGAACCAGGGAGATTTCGCCATCATTTACAACACCCTGCAAAAGGACAGCTCCAACTCCGAGAAGGAAGCGGTGGAGTACATCTACCGACAGCTTCGGAACGCCGAGCCGCCAGATTTGGAGACGGCCCGTGGCGTGATTGACAAGCTTTTCTTCTCTGAGCAGCGCTACGACTTGGGTGAAGTGGGACGTTTCCGCATCAACCGAAAGCTCAAGATTGACGGAGAGGAGTCACGCACGTTGACCACGGACGACATCATCCGCATCATCAAGACGTTGTTGGACCTTGTGAACAGCAACACCGACGTGGACGACATCGACCACCTGAGCAACCGTCGCATCCGTACAGTGGGTGAGCAGCTGTATTCTCAGTTTGGTGTGGGTCTGGCCCGCATGGCGCGCACGATTCGCGAGCGCATGAACGTTCGTGACAACGAAGTGTTCACGCCGACCGACTTGATCAACGCGAAGACATTGAGCTCGGTGATCAACAGCTTCTTTGGCACCAACCAACTGTCGCAGTTCATGGACCAAACCAACCCCTTGAGCGAGGTCACGCACAAGCGTCGCATCTCTGCGTTGGGTCCTGGTGGTTTGAGCCGTGAACGAGCTGGCTTTGAGGTTCGAGACGTTCACTACACCCACTACGGCCGTCTGTGCACGATTGAAACCCCTGAAGGCCCGAACATCGGATTGATCTCAAGCTTGTGCGTCTACGCCAAGGTGAACCGTCTTGGGTTCATTGAGACGCCTTACCGGAAGGTCACGAAAGGAAAGGCAGCCACCGACGAGGGTGGCATCGTGTACTTGTCCGCAGAGGACGAGGACAGCGCGATGATCGCCCAGGCGAACGCGCCCATCAAGAAGGATGGTTCGTTCGAGAACGACATGGTGAAGGCCCGTTTGGAAGGCGATTTCCCAATCGTCAACCCACAGGAACTCCAGTACATGGATGTGGCGCCGAACCAAATTGCGTCCATCGCCGCGTCGTTGATTCCGTTCTTGGAGCACGACGACGCCAACCGTGCTTTGATGGGGTCCAACATGATGCGTCAGGCAGTGCCGTTGATGCGCCCCAATTCGCCCATTGTTGGAACAGGGGTCGAAGCGCCAGTGGCGCGTGACTCTCGTGTGCTGTTGCGCTCCGAGCGTGACGGCGTGGTGGAATACGTGGACGCGAACGAAATCCACATCCGCCACAACATGGACGACAACGATTTGTTGGTGTCGTTCGAAAGCGACTTGCGCGTGTACTCGCTGACCAAGTTTGCGCGCACGAACCAAGGGACGTGCATGAACCTCAAGCCCATGGTTGCCAAGGGTGAAAAGGTGGTCGAAGGACAGATTCTCGTGGAGGGTTACTCCACCCAGAAAGGAGAGCTTGCCTTGGGTCAAAACATGAAGGTGGCCTTCATGCCTTGGCAGGGATACAACTTCGAGGACGCCATCGTGATCTCCGACCGCGTGGTGCGTGAGGACGTGTTCACTTCCCTGCACGTGGACGAATACGTGCTTGAGGTGAGGGACACCAAGCGTGGCGTCGAAGAACTGACCAACGACATTCCCAACGTCAGCGAAGAAGCCACCAAAGATTTGGATGAGCACGGCTTGATTCGCGTGGGTGCGGAGGTGAAAGACGGTGACATCCTCATCGGAAAAATCACACCGAAAGGCGAATCCGACCCAAGCCCTGAAGAAAAGCTCCTGCGCGCCATCTTCGGCGACAAGGCAGGTGATGTGAAGGACGCTTCGTTGAAGATGCCTCCTTCCGGACAAGGCGTGGTCATCGACAAGAAGCTGTTCAGCCGTGCCGTGAAGGACCGCAAGTCCAAGGCTGGAGACAAGGCCATCATTGAGTCCATTGACAAGGATTTCGACAAGGAGGCTGCTGAATTGAAAAAGCTCTTGGTCGAAAAGTTGATGAAAATCGTCGGGGGCAAAGTCAGCCAAGGCGTCTTCAACTACTACAAGGAAGAGCAAGTGAAGAAGGGGGTCAAGTTCACCAACAAGTTGTTGTCGAGCTTGGACTACCTCATCATCAATGCCGACGGCTGGATCCGTGACGATGGGCAAAGCGCGTTGGCCGCACGATTGATCCACAACTACACGCTGAGGTACAACGACCTCTTGGGCATGTACAAGCGCAAGAAGTTCCAAGTGACCGTGGGTGACGAACTGCCTGCAGGCATCGTCAAGTTGGCCAAGGTGTACGTCGCCAAGAAGCGCAAGCTGAAGGTGGGTGACAAGATGGCCGGTCGTCACGGAAACAAGGGCATCGTGGCTCGCATCGTTCGCCAGGAAGACATGCCATTCTTGGAGGATGGCACTCCTGTGGACATCGTGTTGAACCCACTTGGTGTCCCTTCTCGCATGAACCTCGGACAGATTTACGAGACGGTGCTTGGTTGGGCAGGAGAGAAGTTGGGTCGCAAGTTTGCCACGCCCATCTTCGACGGTGCCGCCATCTCCGAGATTTGTGATTTGACCGAACAAGCCGGCGTGCCTGAGTTTGGGGTAACCCACCTCTACGACGGCGGAACAGGCGAGCGGTTCGACCAACCCGCCACGGTGGGAGTGATCTACATGATCAAGTTGAGCCACATGGTCGACGACAAGATGCACGCCCGTTCCATCGGCCCGTACTCGCTCATCACCCAGCAGCCGCTCGGTGGTAAGGCCCAATTTGGTGGCCAGCGATTCGGTGAGATGGAGGTGTGGGCCCTCGAAGCCTTCGGTGCGGCCAACATCCTTCAAGAAATCCTCACGGTCAAGTCAGACGACGTTCAAGGACGTGCCCGTGCTTACGAATCCATTGTCAAGGGCGATTCCATGCCTACGCCAGGAATCCCTGAGTCGTTCAACGTGTTGATGCACGAATTGCGCGGCCTCGGTTTGACTGTTTCACTCGATTGATCCTCAACACATGTTCCAACAAAACAACCCCAAGCAGTTGAGCAGCGACTTCAACAAGATCACCATCTCGTTGTCTTCACCCGAGCGCATCCTCGAAGCGTCTCACGGCGAAGTGTTGAAGCCTGAAACGATCAACTACCGTACCTACAAGCCCGAACGCGATGGCTTGTTCTGCGAACGAATTTTCGGTCCCGTCAAGGACTACGAATGCCATTGCGGCAAGTACAAGCGCATCCGCTACAAGGGAATCGTTTGCGACCGTTGCGGCGTCGAAGTGACGGAAAAGAAGGTGCGTCGTGAGCGCATGGGCCACATCAACTTGGTGGTGCCCGTGGTGCATATTTGGTACTTCAAGAGCCTCCCCAACAAGATTGGTTACCTCTTGGGCATTCCGTCCAAGAAGCTCGACCAAATCATCTACTACGAGCGCTACGTGGTGATCAACCAAGGCATCGCTGAGGTTCCACAAGCGGACTCCAAGGATGCATACACGTTGCTCACGGAGGACGAGTACCTCGACATTTTGGAGACCCTGCCTAAGGAGAACCAATACCTCGATGACAAGGATCCCAACAAGTTTGTTGCCAAAATGGGCGCCGACGCGGTGCACGACCTCTTGGCCAACTTGGACTTGGACGAATTGAGCTTCTCGCTGCGCCACGAGGCGAACACGGAAACGTCGCAGCAACGCAAGAGCGAGAAGCTGAAGCGTTTGCAGGTGGTTGAATCCCTCCGCGACGCGAACAGCCGCATTGAAAACCGCCCAGAGTGGATGGTGGTCAAAGTTGTGCCTGTCATTCCGCCCGAGTTGCGTCCTTTGGTCCCACTCGACGGTGGTCGATTCGCCACGTCCGACTTGAACGACCTGTACCGCCGTGTGATCATCCGCAACAACCGCTTGAAGCGCTTGGTGGAAATCAAAGCGCCTGAGGTGATTTTGCGCAACGAGAAGCGCATGCTGCAAGAAGCGGTCGACAGCTTGTTCGACAACAGCCGCAAGAGCAGCGCCGTCAAGACGGAGAGCAACCGTCCGCTGAAGTCTTTGAGCGACAGCTTGAAGGGAAAGCAGGGCCGTTTCCGTCAGAACCTGCTCGGAAAGCGTGTGGACTACTCCGCGCGTTCGGTCATCGTCGTTGGACCAGACTTGAAGCTGCACGAATGTGGCATGCCCAAGAACATGGCCGCCGAGCTCTACAAGCCCTTCATCATTCGCAAGATGATCGAACGTGGCGTGGTGAAGACGGTGAAGAGTGCCAAGAAGATTGTGGACGCCAAAGAGCCCGTGGTGTGGGACATTCTTGAGAATGTGATGAAGGGACACCCGGTGCTGCTCAACCGTGCACCGACGTTGCACCGTTTGGGCATCCAGGCATTCCAGCCCAAGCTCATTGAGGGCAAGGCATTGCAACTTCACCCACTTGCTTGCACGGCCTTCAACGCCGACTTTGACGGCGACCAAATGGCCGTTCACCTGCCACTCGGCTCTGCCGCCATCTTGGAGGCACAGCTGTTGATGCTGGGGTCCCACAACATCCTGAATCCTGCCAACGGGGCGCCAATTGCGGTTCCTTCGCAGGACATGGTGTTGGGTCTGTACTACATCACCAAAGAGCGCAAGTCTAGCAAAGACCACGTGGTCAGGGGGGAAGGCATGGTGTGCTATTCTCCAGAGGAAGTACGCATTGCCCACCAAGAAGGCCGCCTCGATTTGCACGCAGCCATCAAGATGCGCTTCGTGGACATGGATGGCAACGCATCGATGATTGACACGACTTGCGGACGGGTGCTCTTCAACGAGCATGTGCCTGCCGAAGCCGGATACATCAACGAGTTGTTGACGAAGAAGTCCTTGCGGGGCATCATCGCACACGTGTTGAACAGCGTGGGCGTTCCTCGCACGGCTCAATTCCTGGACGACATCAAGGAGCTTGGCTTCACGATGGCGTTCAAGGGCGGCTTGTCGTTCAACCTGAACGACGTCATCATTCCGCCAGAAAAGGAACAGTTGGTCGACAAGGCGACTTCTCAAGTGGCCGAGGTGATGGAGAACTACAACATGGGTCTCATCACGAACAACGAGCGCTACAACCAGATCATTGACATCTGGACGCACACGAATTCCCGTTTGACGAACATCTTGATGGAGCGTTTGGAGACAGACCGTCAAGGGTTCAACTCCATTTACATGATGATGCACTCGGGCGCACGTGGTTCCAAGGAGCAGATTCGTCAGCTCTCTGGCATGCGTGGCCTGATGGCCAAGCCTCAGAAATCTTCTGCCACCGGCGGTCAAGACATCATCGAGAACCCCATCTTGTCAAACTTCAAGGAAGGCTTGTCCATCCTGGAGTACTTCATCTCCACGCACGGTGCCCGAAAGGGTCTTGCAGACACGGCCTTGAAGACGGCAGATGCTGGTTACTTGACGCGTCGTTTGGTCGACGTGGCTCAGGATGTCATCATCACCGAGGAAGATTGCCACACCCTTCGCGGACTCACCATCACCCCACTTCGCCAAAACGACGAGGTGGTGCAAGGCATTGGCGAACGCATCGAAGGTCGGACCCTGTCCGAGGACGTGCTTGACCCCGATAGCGGAGACGTGCTTGCCGAGGAAGGCGAGTTGATTTCGCCGCAAGTTGCGAATCTCATTGAGGAACGCGGCGTCCAGGAGGTGGAGGTGCGCTCCGTGTTGACGTGCGAGTCGCGTCAAGGCGTGTGTGCCAAGTGCTACGGCAAGAACCTCGCGACCAACCGTCCTGTTCAGGTCGGAGAGGCCGTGGGTGTCATCGCCGCGCAGTCAATCGGAGAACCGGGCACGCAGTTGACGCTGCGTACGTTCCACGTGGGTGGTACGGCGTCCAAGATCTCCGACGAGAACCAGTTGCGCACCAAGCACGAGGGCGTGGTCGAAATCGACGACTTGCGCACCGTGGACCGCACCAACGCCAACGGCGAGAAGGAAGTGGTTGTGGTGTCTCGTTCCTCTGAATTCAAGGTCATGGACCCCAAAACAGGAGTGGCGCACTCAACAACGGTTCTGCCTTACGGCTCTGTCCTCTTTGTGAAGGAAGGCCAAAAGGTCAAGAAAGACACGGCGGTGTGCGAATGGGATCCCTACAACAACGTCATCATTTCCGAAGAGGAAGGAACCATCGGCTTCGAAAGCATCGAAGAAGGGTTGACCTACCGCGAGGAGCTCGACGAACAAACAGGTTTCCGCGAAATCGTCATCACGGAATCCCGTGACAAGAAGAAAAACCCTGCGGTGCTCGTGCTCGGCAAGAAGAAGGAGGTGCTTCGTACCTACTCATTGCCTGTGGGTGCCCACCTCTCAGTGAAAGAGGGTGACAAGGTGGCCAAGGGCCTCATCTTGTGCAAGATTCCTCGTGTCGCTGGAAAGTCGGGTGACATCACCGGTGGTCTGCCCCGTGTGACCGAGTTGTTTGAAGCACGAAACCCGTCCAACCCTGCGGTTGTGTCTGAGGTGGATGGCATCGTGAGCTACGGCAAGATCAAGCGCGGCAACCGTGAAATCATCGTCGAGGCCCGTACTGGAGACAAGTTCAAGTACATGGTCCCTCTGTCCAAGCACATCTTGGTCCAGGACAACGACTTTGTGAAGGCGGGCATGCCTTTGTCCGACGGGGCGGTGACGCCTTCGGACATCCTGAGTGTGATGGGTCCCACGGCCGTGCAGGAGTACATCGTCAACGAAATTCAAGACGTGTACCGCTTGCAGGGTGTGAAGATCAACGACAAGCACTTCGAGGTCATCGTACGCCAGATGATGAAAAAGGTGGTCATCGAAGACGGTGGCGACACCCAATTCCTCGAAAAGCAAATCGTGGAGAAGGCCGACTTCCTGAACGAAAACGACCGCATGTTTGGCATGGTGGTGGTGACCGATGCAGGAGGTTCGGAGACGTTGAAGGTGGGCCAAATGGTCTCTGCCCGACGCCTGCGTGACGAGAACGGCTCGCTCGTTCGTCGTGACTTGGCCAAGGTGGAAGCACGTGACGCCATCCCTGCGACCTCTCGTCCATTGCTCCAAGGAATCACACGTGCGTCGCTTCAAACCAAGTCCTTCATTTCGGCGGCTTCCTTCCAGGAAACCACGAAGGTGTTGAACGAAGCGGCCGTCAGCGGCAAGCAGGACCACCTGCTCGGGCTGAAAGAAAACGTGATCGTGGGTCACTTGATTCCTGCAGGGACCGGAACGCGGAACTTCTCTGACGTCAAGGTTGGCTCCAAGGAAGAGTTCGACGCGTTGGTGGAACACGCTAGCCAGGAAGACTGATCCTTGTTGCCCTGAATGAAAAAAGGCGCCCATCGGGCGCCTTTTTTTGTGCATCAACGTTGGTCAGACGGGAAGGTCAGTTCTTCTGTTCGATGGCCCTGGCTGCCGCCTCGGCAGGATCCACCTCTGAGGCTCCCGGCTTGTTGACGCCGCAGAAACCAAACAGACACTTCTCCTTGATGATGCGGTCCACGAAGTCGGGGACCATGTCGATCCACTCTTCGCCTCCTTGCTTGATGGACTCGAGGGCTTGACGGCTGAAAATCGAGAGGACCTCAGGATCGTACTCGCTGATGTCCGCGATGCGCTTGTTGAAGACCAGGTAATCGTACAAGGGTTGCATACGGGGATGAATGGGCGTGGTGGTCGACGTCCAAAGTTCCTCAGATGCGTCGTCCTTCCAGGGATAAAGCAAGATTTTCAAATCCCGCGAGAACAGGATGCCGAAGGCTTCCAAAATGCCCCCATTGAGGTTTCGGTAGTAGCGCTCGTTGAAAATCTCCACCAATGTGGCCGCACCCATGATGACGCCCATGCGCTTTTTGGTGTGTCGGGAGAAGAACTCCACGAGCTTGTAGTACTTCTTGTAGTTGCTGATCAAGACGGTTTGGCCAATGCTGCAGAGGATGTCGGCCCGGTCCAAGAAATCTTGCTCGTCGATGTCGCCTTCCGCGCTGAGGTTGTTCAGCGTGATCTCGAACAGCACCTGGATGTTGTCGGGATCCACCTTGGCCTCCCCTTTGAACATGGCCAGGCCTTTGGCAATCATGTCGATGTTCACTTTGGTGACCGGACGGAAGCTCCCTCGGATGGCGAGGATGTTCTTCTTGTACAGAACGTCTGCGGCCTGCCGGTTTCTGCCATCGGGGGAGAAAATCACCGCATCTGTCATGCCTTGCTTGACCAATTGCAACGACAAGAGACGGTTGTCGACGCCGTCGAAATCCGGACCATTCATTTGGATCATGTCGATCTCCAGTTGGTCGCGGTCAAGGTTGTCGTACAGGCTCTGAAGCAGTTCTTTCGGACGCTTGTAGAAGTAGAAGGCACCGTAAATCAAGTTCACCCCCAGGACCCCTGTGGTCATCTGCTGCAACAAGGCATCCTGCTCGTGAAAGCGGGCGTGGAGGACGATGGTGTTCGCGGGCTTGTCTGCGCCGGTTTGGAACTTGATGCCAAACCAACCATGCCCTTGAATCGTCTTGTGGTAATTGATGGTGGCCACCGTGTTGGCGAAGGCGAAGTATTGCTTCGTCGGATGGTCCTTGCGGGTGATGCGCTCTTCAATCAGGTTGTACTCGTGTTCGAGCATCTTGTCGATGCGTGCTTCACACACGTACCGCCCCTTGGCCTCTTTGCCGTAGATGGCGTCACTGAAGTCTTTGTCGTACGCAGAAATGGCCTTGGCAATGGTGCCTGAGGCCCCGCCTGCACGAAAGAAGTGTCTGACGACTTCTTGACCAGCCCCGATTTCGGCAAACGTGCCGTACAAATCTTGGTTGAGGTTGATCCGAAGGGCCTTTTGTTTGGCCGAGAGGATGACGCGTTCCAAATCCACAACGAGGTCGGTAAGGGTTTGTATCAAAGGTAAGGATACCTTCGCGCCATGGACCGAACAAGGGACAAGAGATTGACGCGGGCCACGTTTTTGGGAACGGGCACATCCCAAGGCGTGCCAGTCATTGGATGCCAGTGCGCGGTTTGTGCGTCAGCGGATGCCCGCGATGCCAGGCTCCGTAGTTCGTTGCTCCTGTCGTCGTCAGACGCCAACGTCGTGGTGGATACCGGTCCGGATTTTCGTCAGCAGATGCTTCGGGCAGGGGTGGAGCGCCTTGATGCGGCGGTGTACACCCACGAACACAAGGACCACGTGGCCGGCATGGATGACATTCGTCCCTTCAACTACATGCAACGGCGGCCCATGCCTTTGCACGCCAGCGAGCGCGTCCAGCAAGCCTTGAAACGGGAGTTCCATTACGCTTTTGACGACAAGGTCCATGGGGGCGTTCCTCAAGTGAGTCTTCGGTTGATGGACGGGGTCACGCCCTTCGAAATCGACGGGATTCGTTGGACCCCGCTTCCGGTGATGCATGGGGCCATGCCAGTGCATGGTTACCTCGTGGATGGGTTGGCGTACATCACCGACGCCAATTCGATGCCTGAATTCACGATGGACTTGATTCGAGGGGTGGACGTGTTGGTGTTGAACGCGTTGCGCCACGAAAGGCACTACAGCCATTATTCGTTGTCTGAAGCCTTGGAAGTGGCGAAGTTGGTGGGGGCACGTCAAACGTGGTTCACCCACGTGAGTCACCTGATGGGCACGCATGCATCCGTCCTTGAGACCCTGCCCGCGGGGGTCGCGCTCGCCCACGACGGGCTTGTCCTCGAACGAAGGGAAGACGGTTGGCACGAACTTTTGCCCGAAAATCCGTCAAATTGAAGGCCCCGTGAAGTTGCTCTCGTACCTAGGAATGCTGCCCAAGCCATGGTTGACCGCCTTGGCGAGCTTGTTGTCAACGATGCTCAACCTTGCTGGGGGATACCGCGGCAAGGTGGTTCGCGGCAATTTGGAACGGGCATTTCCACGCATGACTTCCGCGGAGCGTCGCCGTCTGGCACGTCAATTTCAGCGGCATTTTGCCCAGTTGCTGGTTGAGTCGGCCAAGCTGTTTCGCATGTCTGAATCTGGACTCCTCGAAGGCATGGTGCACCACAACCGACAGGTGGTTCAGCGCCTGCACGACGAGGGCAAACACGTGTTGGTGGCAGGAGGACACATGAACAACTGGGAATGGAGCGCGCTGACCTTGAACCAAAACGTGCCCCATCGAACGATGGCGTTGTACAAGGAATTGAGCAACCCGAGTGCGGAACGCTTGATGACGGCGTCGCGCTCTCGGTTTGGCCTGGAAATGGTGAAAACGAAGGAGGGAAGGGATTGGATGGACCAAGAGGCCACCAAGGGCGAACCCATGGCTGTCATCATGGGCTTTGACCAAAGCCCTTCGAATCCGAGAAAGTCCTGGTGGACGACGTTTTTGGGCTTGGAAACGCCCGTGCATTACGGCCTCGAGCAGTGGGCGCGTCGGTACGACATGGCTGTGGTGTATGCAAGCATTCGACACGAAGGCCCGTGGCGGTATTCCCTCCATTACGAAGTCATTGCCGAAGACGTGTCCGACTTGGCTGAGGGTGTGATTTTGGACCGGTGCTTGACGGCGCTCGAACGGGAGATCCACGCCGACCCTGCGCGATGGCTTTGGTCCCACAAGCGTTGGAAGCATCGCCGGCCAGAAGGGGAGCCCCTGCACCCGCGAACCCATGAATCTGTGAGCCAATGATGGAACCCAAGGCACCACTGGCAGAGCGCATGCGCCCGCAATCGCTCGACGCCTTTTCTGGCCAATTGCACTTGGTAGGCGAAGACGCGGTCTTGCGCCGGGCCATGAAGTCTGGCACGTTGCCGAGCATGATTCTGTGGGGCCCTCCCGGCGTGGGCAAGACCACCTTGGCCCGCTTGATTGCCAAGGATTCTGGCAGGCCATTTCATGCCTTGAGCGCCATCCACAGTGGGGTCAAAGACGTGCGAGCCGTGCTGGATTCGGCCAAGCGCGATGGCATGTTTGCCGGCAAGGCGGTGCTGTTCATTGACGAGATCCATCGCTTTTCCAAATCGCAACAAGACAGTTTGTTGGGGGCGGTCGAGGCAGGTACCGTGACACTCATTGGCGCAACGACGGAAAACCCATCGTTTGAGGTGATTCCAGCGTTGCGCTCGCGCTGCCAGGTGTACGTGTTGGAATCCCTCTCGGAAGAAGTGCTCTTGGATCTTGTGAACCGAGCCCTCGCCCAAGACGAGTCGTTGTCGTCCAAACGGGTGGTGTTGAAAGAAACCAAGGCCTTGTTGCGCATGGGGGGCGGCGATGCGAGACGTTTGTTGAACACCCTGGAACTCGTGGTCGACAGCATGGAACCCGATGCCCAGGGGTGCTTTCGAATCACCGACGAGGCGGTTCAAGCCAGGGCGCAACATTTGTCAGCGGCCTACGACAAGACGGGCGAGGCCCATTACGACGTCGCGAGCGCGATGATCAAGAGCATCCGGGCAAGCGACCCCAACGCCGCGGTGTATTACCTGGCGAGGATGGTGGAAGGAGGGGAGGACGTCAAATTCATCGCAAGGCGCTTGGTGATTTCGGCGTCGGAGGACATCGGCAACGCCAATCCGACTGCCCTCGTCCTTGCCAACAGCGCCTTCCAAGCAGTGGAGCGAATCGGTTGGCCGGAAGCGCGGATTGTGCTTAGCCAATGCGTGGTGTATTTGGCCACGAGCCCCAAAAGCAATGCGAGTTACCAAGCCATCGGTCGGGCCCAAGCATGGATCCGGGAGAACGGGGAGGCCAGTGTGCCCTTGGCTCTGCGGAACGCGCCCACAACGATGATGAAGGGCATGGGGTATGGCGAGGGCTATGCCTACGACCACGACCGGCCCAACCAATTTTCTGGCCAAGAGTGCATGCCGGAGGGGATGGAAGGGGTCCGATTCTACGAGCCGGGCAACAACCCCAAAGAGCTTGGATTGCGGCAGTGGCTCAAAGAACGTTGGGGCAAGAAATACGGCTACTGAAGCCGTCTCACTCCGCTCGAACGACCAGGACCGTGGCGCTTCGTACCCAGGACTCTTGTACGTTTCTCAGCGAAAATGCATGCATGCCCGAAGCCAACCCGAGGTTTTGCAGGGGGATGTGTCCACCGCCGGACGTCCACGCAGGAACCGCTCCTTGAGCCACACGTTCGCCGGCCGCGTTGGTCAGTTCCCACATAAGGGGTTCGTTGGACTCCAACGATTCCAGATCTTCATGGGTTAGGACCCACCGCAGCATGCCATCGGTTTCGATCGGGTTCGGGAAGGCCCTCAACCCATTCGTGCCGAGGGTTGCATCTTCCGACATGCCGTCCCACCCGCCGAGAAGAACGTGGGCTTTCCAGAGGTTCGGAATGCCATAGCCCATGGAATCGTTGGGGGTGGTGAAATGGGAAGCGCTTTGGATGAGTGCTGTTCGCACTTCTTCCGCGGTGGCGTCGGGGTGGGCTTCCCACAAGCAAGCCGCTGCGCCACAAAGTGCAGGGGCGGAGAAGCTCGTGCCGTTGCCGTGTCGGATGCGTCCGTCGTAACTGGGATATGGGGCGGACACCCCCAAGGCCATCAATTCCGGTTTGATGCGTCCGTCGGCCGAAGGACCGTATCCACTGAACCATCCGTGGGCGCCGTTGGCTCGCACGGCACCGACGCTCAAAATGCCTTCGGCATCGGCAGGAAAGGTGATTTGGCGCCAGGGATCGTCGCCAGAATTTCCGGCCGAGGTCACCACGAGCATTCCTTTGGACCCTGCAATGGCCGACGCCACGCTGATCCTCGCGGTTCGTCCATCGAGCTCCGCCACTTCGTGGTTGCCTAAGCCGCCGTCAAAGGTGCTGTATCCAAGGGAGGTGTTGATGAGGTCGATGCCGAGCGAATCGGCGCGTTCCGCGGCAACAATCCAGTGCTCTTCCTCAACCAATCGTTCCATCTCCACGTCTTCCGTCACGAAAGGGAAATACGTGGCAGCGGGTGCGGTGCCGATCAACGAATCGGTCCACGCACAGCCCAGCGACCCCATGATGGAGGTGCCATGCTTGCTGTGTGCAAACACGTTGCTCCCACCGTGGGCCACGTTGGCGCCAGGAAGGGTGATCAAACGGCCCGAAGCCCGAAGCGATTCGAATGCGTCGTGCGTGTCCATCAGCTGAAAACCGGCGTCCATCACACCAATCCACAGGCCGTCGCCTTGAAAACCCAGCGAGTGGAGGGAAGCGAGGTTCAGTTGTTCCATGGTTTGCCAGCCGTGGCCGTAGGCCGTGGTTGGCAACAGATTTTTGGGAGCCCACGCTTCATGGATTGAGTCAAGTTTCCGAGGCCTTGATGCCCCGATGTGGCGCACCTCCGTGACGAAGGGCAGATCCACCAGGGCCTGCACGTCAGCCAGACTGTCTCTCCCTTCAACCACCACGGAAGACATCCAGCGCGAGGCGTGGACGACCGTCCAATCGTTCAGCACGTCGATGGCAACCAACACGTCTTCAGAAACGGGAAGATCCAAAGAGTCCACCGCGATGCCTTGGCGCTCCCTGCGGTCCAACGCCCGAGGAGACAAGAAAGTCTCAGGAGCCTCGACTTGGTGGTTGTAGTTTTCTCCCCACGTCTTGTCCGACAACCGCACCAGGTGAAGGTTGGCCCCCAGTTGCCCCAATCCATGCGCGGAGAACCCAAGAAGGACCCAGGCAGCGAACAATACGCGCTTCATGTCAGTGGGTTTGTGTTTGGATCAGGGCACCCATCTCGTAATGCTCGGTTTTGGTCAACAGCCCACGCTCGTTGTAGTGGTAGACCGCCCCATCGAGCTGGCCGTCCACGTAATCGCCTTCTCGGGAGAGTTCCACCCCGACCATGGTGCGTCGTTGGGTGGGCTCGCCCGTCTCTTCATCCACAAAGGACTCAATGACAAACTCTCCTTGGTCATGCCATTCTCGGAAGGGGCCGTCAAGTCGTTTGTTCTTGTAGGTGCGCTCAAACTTCGGCCGTTCCTCCCCGTACCAATCGGTGTAGGTCCCATTGACGTAGGTGACGTCCACTTGTTGGCCGGATTGGTAGCCATACATGTGTCCCAGGCGTCCATCGTCGAGGTAGAACTTCCAAACGCCGTGTTCGTTGCCCTCGATGTAGGCCCCTTCGCTGAGTCGCAACCCACTGGGGTAAAACGTCAAAAACGCGCCTTCAAGCTCGCCCTGCTCGTAATGGATGACGTGCCGCAATTGACCGTTGTCGTGCCAGGTTCGCCATTCGCCATGGGGTTGGTCTTGGTGGTACTCGCCAGATTCCGTGGTTTGGCCATTGGGCAGCCAACGCTCAAATGGGCCGTGCTTCCTGTCTGCCAAAAAGGTGGTCAAAGAATTTTTGTTCCCTTGGACGTCGTACCAGGTCCAACGTCCATCCCTCAGCGGGGGCGTGGCTTGTTGGGTTGGGTAGTCGACTGCCATGGACATGGGGGCATGCACGTACTCCCCTTGGGACGCGACCCGTCCATTGGGATGGTACAACGTGGCCCGGGAGCGCAGCGGATTGTCAGGTTCGTGCTCGATGTGGCTGATCGCCTCGCCTTCTTCGCGGAAAAACCACCAGGAACCTGTGGGCGTGCCGTGGTCGTAGGATCCGACGTAATAGAGCGACCCGTCGCCGTAGACGCGAACCCACGGACCATGCCTTAGGCCTTGTGCGTCTCCCAGGTTGTAGTCCACACCAGGTTCGCCCGTTGGCCAGGCGGTGGATGCGTCGCGGGGAAGGTCAAACGCCTCGGGCTGTGCCACGGCCACTTGGCCGAACGAAAGGGTCAACAAGCCCGCCGCAAG
>CAZKGY010000018.1:0-15961 GCA_964552305.1 uncultured Comamonadaceae bacterium | reverse complement strand
CCTGGAGGAACCGACGTCACCACGTACCGGGGCACCCACACCTACCCAGGACCTGGCGTGTACGCCATTCAAATGGAGGATCCCAACCGCAACGAGGGTGTGTTGAACATGTTGAGTTCGGTGGAAACGCCGTTCATGATCCAATCGCTGCTTGTCATCGACCCCCAAGCTGGCCACAATTCAAGCGCCCAATTGCTCAACCCCGCCCGGGAAAACGCGTGCTTGAACCAGGATTGGGTGCACAACCCGGCGGCCTTCGATCCAGACGGAGATGCCCTGACGTACAGCCTTGTCGCTTGCCGAGGCTTCAATGGGGATTTCATCCCGTCGTACGTCTATCCGGACGAAGTGAGCGCAGCCGACGACGTCTTCGAGATCGATCCCGTCACCGGGGCGCTCACTTGGGAAGCCCCCCAAATTGTCGGGGAGTACAACGTGGCGATCAAAATCGAGGAGTGGCGCGACGTGCAAGGACAAATGGTCAAAGTGGGCGAGATCATCCGAGACATGCAGATTGACGTCCAGGTTTGCGCCAACCAGCCCCCTGAGTTGACGCCCATGGCAGACACGTGCGTGCTGGCGGGCACCTTGTTGTCTTTCCCAGTCACAGCCATCGATCCTGACGGGGACCCGATGGTGCTGAGTGCGCTGGGTGGCCCGATGTCAGAGGTGGTCCATGAAGCGAATTTCGACGCGAACACGGCAGGGGAAGGCCTGTTCGAGTGGGCCCCAGAATGCGCAGAAATTCGTTCAGAGCCGTACCAAGTGGTGTTCAAGGCGCAGGATTGGGGAGCGACCGTCCAGCTTGTGGACATCGAGTCCCGCCGCATTTCCGTGATTTCGCCCCCGGTGGAGGGACTCGGCGCCGAACCCATTGGCCCTTCGATGTGGCTGACGTGGGAAGCGCATTCCTGCCTTGATGGCGTGGAGTCGGCTCTGGAGGACGGGGCCGTGCACGACGTGCATCGACGTCCCGCGTCGGAAGCCACCGATTGGACCCCAGGCCCCTGCGAGGTGGGCATCCCCGCCGAGGAAGGGTACACTTTCGTGGGTTCCGCGAACGGGCTGGATGCCGTGGGGTTCGTGGATGAGGGTGAGTTGGACTTTGGCGCCTTGTACTGTTATCGCGTGGTGACGCGATATGGAGATGGTTCGCTGTCTGTGGCCAGCGACGAAGTGTGTGCCAAGGTGAAGAAGGATTTGCCTGTCATGACGCATGCATCGGTCCAAACCACCGGCCCTTCCGACAGCGTGTGGGTGGCATGGTCGCCCCCCACCGAGTTGGACACCGTGGCGTTTCCAGGGCCCTACGCGTACACCCTGTCTGTCGCGGCCGAAGGAGACGAATGGGTGTCGCTGGACGAAACGCTGCCTGCCGCCGAACTCCTCGCTCTGGACACCGGGCAATGGGTCACCATGCTTGACACGGACTCGCTGCAATGGCGTTTCAAGGTGGCGTTGCACTCTGCTGGGGCGTTGGTCGGGGAATCGCAGCCTGCGTCCACGCCGTGGTTGGAAATCACCGCCAACGACAACGAGTTGTCTCTGGACCTTCGCAGGGGCTCGGCGTGGCAACCCGATTCGTTTTTGGTGGAGCGGCGCGCAGGGCCTGGAGAGCCTTTTGTGGTGCTGGATGTGGTGGAAGAACTCCCTTACGTGGACCGTGGGCTCGTGAACAACCGCGCCCTGTGTTACCGGGTCACCGAGTACGGGTCGTACGACGCAACGACCATTCCTGCGCCACTCGTGAATCGAAGCCAGGAAGCATGCGCGGCACCGTTTGATTTCACCGCCCCATGCCCACCCGTGTTGGCCGTAGAACCTTACTGCGAACTGGAGTTGGACACCCTCGCCTGGGGTCCATCCACTGCATGCAAGGACGACGACGTGGTCGCCTACCGTGTCTATTGGTCGCCTTTTGAGGGGGATACCCTTCAGTTGTGGCGTGCCTTCGAGTCGTCCGGCGTCGCCGTGGCCGCGTTCAACGCCCAAGGCGAAGAGGGATCCATGTCTGGATGTTTCTGCGTGACAGCCCTGGATAGCCTCTTGCCGGGTCCTGACGGAACCTTGCGCCGCAACGAGAGCCTCTGCAGCGACACTGTGTGCGTGGACAATTGTCCGGTGTACGACCTGCCCAACGTGTTCACGCCCAATGGAGACCCCTTCAATGAACAGTTTGTGCCCGTGCAATGGCGTGCCGTGGACCGCGTGGACGTGCAAGTCCACAACCGTTGGGGTGAGCGTGTATACCAAACGGAGGATCCCAATCTGGGTTGGGACGGCACCTACCTCGACACGGGAGAACCGCTACCCGAGGGGGTGTATTTCGTGACGACCACGGCGTACACCATCCGTTTGGAGGGCATCGTTCCCCTCAAATTTGCTTCCGAAATCCGACTTGTGCGCGGCAACACGCTCAGCACGGACTGACGTAATTTTGACCCATGTTCACAGGCATCATTGAAACCCTAGGCGAGGTGCAGGACGTGCGCCAAGACGGCACCAACGTGCACTTGGACGTGAGGTCCTCGTTCACCCATGAACTTCGCGTGGACCAAAGCGTGGCCCACGATGGGGTATGCTTGACGGTGGTGGCGTTGAACGACGACGTGTACACGGTGACGGCCATCGATGAGACGCTGCGCGTAACCAGCTTGGGGGAGGTCCGTGCGGGCCATCAATTCAATTTGGAGCGATGCGCCAAGGTGGGCGATCGCTTGGACGGTCATGTGGTGCAAGGCCACGTGGACGTGACGGGCACGCTCGTCGCCGTGGAACCTCAAGACGGAAGCTGGGTGTTGCGCTTTGACCACCCCCAAGGCGAGGGGTGGTTCACGGTTCCCAAAGGGAGCATCACGGTCAACGGCATCAGCCTGACAGTCGTGGACAGCGCCCTGGATGGCTTTTCGGTGGCGATCATCCCTTACACGTGGGAACACACCAACCTCTCTCGGCTCGAGGTGGGGGACCCCGTCAACCTCGAGTTCGACGTGATGGGCAAATACGTGGCGCGTCTGGTGGACGTTCAGCTCAAGGCGCGAGGCGTGGCCTGAGCGTGAAATTTTGACCCAAATAGACGCGTCGAACGGTCTCGTCGGACGCAAGCTCCTCGGCCGTCCCTTCCTTCAAGATTTCTCCTTCGAAGAGCAAATACGCGCGGTCTGTGATGTGCAGGGTTTCTTGCACGTTGTGGTCAGTGATCAAGACGCCGATGCCCTTGTGTCGGAGCTGGTCCACGATGCGTTGGATGTCCTCCACGGCGATGGGATCGACGCCGGCGAAGGGCTCATCCAACAGAATGAACGATGGATTCGAGGCCAACGCCCTGGCAATCTCGGTCCGCCTTCGTTCGCCTCCCGACAACACGTCGCCCATGCTCTTTCGGACCTTGACCAGGTTGAACTCTTCCAGCAACGATTCGAGGCGGGCTTGGCGGGCAGGTTTGTCAAGCCCTTGTTGCTCCAGGATCGCCAAGATGTTGTCCTCCACGCTCAATTTGCGGAACACGCTGGGTTCTTGGGGGAGGTAGCCCACCCCAAGACGCGCCCGTTGGTGCATGGGTTTGCCGGTGAGGTCCAAGTCGCCCAAGTGGACGGACCCTTCGTCGGGGCGAACAAGCCCCACCACGGCGTAAAAGCTCGTGGTTTTGCCTGCTCCGTTGGGGCCAAGGAGCCCCACCACTTCGCCGGGTTGGACGCGAAAACTCACGCCGTTGACCACGGTCCGGTTGCCGTAGGTCTTGACAAGGTTGGAGGCAAGGAGGTCTTGGCTCATGACGCAAAGGTCGGGGAAATGTCCCTGAACGGGGGCGTGAAAAGACGTTACAACTCCAGCCCCAACCCCAACCGGACGCCCCAGTTGGGGAGCATGCCAGGCTGGTCGGGCGTCAGGCGTTTGTGCACGTCCACGCGAAGGAATTGGAAGATGTTCTCGATGCCTACCACGCCCTCGGCGTACCAACCGTCGAGGCCTTGCGTGGTGGCAGGCATGTCCACCACGGACTCGTGTCGAACGTCCCAGGTGCTGTAGACCCCTTTGACGCCCACGACCTCACGCCAGCGCAACCGTCGCAACCACGGGATGCGGTTGAAGACGGTGCCTTCGCCGTGCCATTCCACGTACCCGCGCGTCCATCGGTCGCTGGCGAATTCCATGAAGCGCAGCAAGTTGAATCCGTCTTCGATGCTGAGCAGCGTCTCGTTTGCCGGTTGAAGCTCCGTCAACAAGACAGGCGCGTTGCCCGTGTAGAGCCCGCCTTGTGACCACCATTCGATGCGGCCCAAGGGCCCCAACCTAGCCGTGCCTTCGGCGTCCAAGGTCCAGCGCTGGTAATTGAATTCGCTGCCGAACATCCCTGGGATGCCGAGCGTAGCTGTGCCCGTGAGGATGGGCCACTTGGATCCAAGGCTGATGCGTTCGAAGTCTCCGGAAAGGAACTTCTCGCGACGGGCATACCGGGTCTGAATGGTGAGTTCAGCCGTGGCGAGTGGGCTCAGTCCTTCGGGGTCCGAAGGACGGACAAATTGCAGTTCGCCTTTTGGGGTCACCGACCGATGCCGGAATTCGAAGGCTTGGCTCCAGCCGTTGCCAAACTCGTGGAGCAAGCTGACTTCGGTGCGCACCACTTCGGTCAGACGGGTCTGGTCGTTGAGTTGAAGCGCGCTGTTGAGTCCGTTGCCTTGCTCGAAGAAATTCATCATGCCGATTTGGTCGATGTCCCTAGTGTGCTCAAAGAACACCTCGCTACGCGGGCGTCTTCGAAAAACCCACTCGGCAGAACCGCCATATTTCCAACGGCGATCGGCGGTGCCGTACGCCAAGAAGGACCGGAGCCACACCTTCCTGGAAAAATCGTTGCTCGTCTGCAAACCAAGGCTCAAGCGGTTTCCTTCCAAGACGTTTTGGCTGTAGGCGCTGAAATAGGGACCCACCTCGATGGGGCCTTTGACCACGTAGCCCGTGCCCATCAACATGGCGGTGCCCTTCAAGAAGTTGTAACGAGGCATGCCTTGGATGGAGTCGACCAGCCAGTATGTGTTGGCAGCCACCTTGGGAAGAGGCTCAGGCCTGTTGGCTTCCCATTCCGATTCCAACACCACGTGAGACCCTTCGGCGAAGGTCACATCCCGCGCGGACGTCCACACGGAATCGGGCCATGTGGGGGCAATGTCGAAGTCGGTGTTGATGATGGTCTGGTGGCTGTAAATGCCCATGCCTCCTTCGCGGATGCTGATGTCTGCCAGGTTCTCCTCGCGGGCCAACACCCAGCGGTCGTCGTGCCGTTCGTAGGACTGCATCCACGAGTAGCTTCGGACAAAATTGACGTTGGCGCCCTCGCTGATTTTGGCCTCCACGTGCTTCAATCCCAACGTGAGGGTGTCAATCCACATCTCCCCTTCGAAGGTCAATTCTCCCCGTCGCCGAGGGACGAAGGCCAGGTGGAAGCAAGGGCGACCATCCATCGACAAGGTGTCTAGGATGTAGTACCGGTAGTGGACGTTGCCTCGGTTGTGCAAGGGGCTTGTGAAGGCCTTGTCCAACAAAAGGAGTTGGTTGTCATACAGGTTGATGTCCAAAAATTCCGATTGGATGTCTGACGTGTTTTCGCCGTTTTGCAACCACGTGGCGCGGGCCGATTCGATGCGTTTTTCTTGCTTCCGTTTTTCGCTTCGGAAGGTCCCGCGGGATTCCGTGACAAACAGCGGGAGCGAGGTGCGGCTGGTTGTCGTGTCGATGTGGTCCCACACCCAGCCAAACACGCCCCAAACCCTTCGATCCGGGAGTTTCTCTGGAAAGTCGTTGATGGCCACTTCTTGGCGTTCGTAGAAGGCGTGGTGCAAGGCAGGGATTTTGCCAGGGTCGTTCGACGGCTTGGCGTCGGCCACGCGCTGCATCAAGGGCTTGGCGGGATTCTTTCGTTTGCGGTCAGGCCTCACCACGGCGGCACCCAGCTCCACCTGACGCGATTCAAGGGCGACGTTGAGCGATTGGGCCACGCCCCGTTGGATGGCGATGGTTTGGCTTTGGTAGCCGAGGCACGAAAAGGCGATGCGGGTCACCTTGGTTTCTCCGGCCCCCAACGCGAACCACCCATCCATGTCTGTCATGGTGCCCAGGGTGGAGCCGACGAAGCTGACGTTGGCGAAGGGAACCGGCATGCCTGTGTTGCCGTCAAACACCCGGCCGGAGACGTGGGTTTGGCCCCAAGCCGTGGCGACGGTCCAGCCCAACAAGAAGGTCAGAAGCTTAGCCTTCACGGCGCTTGTCTTGACGTCGTGCAATGACAATGCCCAATTCGTAGAGCACGAGGACAGGCAGGGAAACCAAAATTTGGCTCGTCACGTCTGGGGGCGTGATGACCGCCGAGATGGCGAGGATCGCCACCAATGCATGCCTGCGGTAGGAGCGAAGCATGGGGGCCGTGACCAACCCGGCTTTGCTCAAGAAAAACACAAAAATGGGCAACTGGAAGATGATGCCCGCAGACAGGGTGATGCTCGCGACAGTCTTGACGTAGCTCATCACCGCAATCCTTGAGGCCACGTCGCCCAACGCGTAGTTGCCCAAGAACTGCAGGCTCAAGGGGGCGATGACGAAAAACCCAAAACCTACTCCAGCGAGGAACAGGGCCGTCGACGCCCATCCTGCACCGCGCGCCGCCTTGCGTTCGTTGGCTTTGAGCGCAGGACGAATGAAGGCCCAAACTTGGTGGATGATGATCGGAAACGCGACAATCACTCCACCCACAAGGCTCACCACAATGTGCGCAGAGAAATTCCCCAGCATCGTGGTGTTGATGAGCTCGTAGCCGATGGACTCGACGCACAAGGCATCTCCTGAACCAATCCAGTGCGACAGCGCACACCATGCGCGGTAGCTGATGAAGTCGGGGTTCCGGGGACCAAACAACACGACGTCAAACACCCATTCTTTGTTCACGAACAGCGCGGTCGCTCCGACAGCCACGGCGATGGCGGACACGAACAACCGGCGCCTGAGTTCCTCGAGGTGGTCCAGGAACCCCATTTGGGCTTCGTCGTGTGCTTGGTCCAATGCCATGGGCCACGAAGGTCGGGCGGAAACGGCGAGTTCGAAAGGGATTTTAGGTCAATCCGTGGCGCATGAAATCGTGCACGTGCACCATGCCCACGTAGGCCCCGTCTTGGGTGACAATGACCTGTCCAATCCCCAACCGCTGCATGGAATGGGCCGCTTCGGCGGCCAACGTGGAACCCTCCATGACGGTGGGATTCGTGTGGGCCAGTTCGAGGGCGGTCATGGAACGGATGTCTCGGTTGGCCATCGCGCGTCGCAAATCGCCGTCCGTGATGATGCCGGCGAGCCCGCCGTCGTCGTGGGTCACGACCGTGGCTCCATAGCCGCCTTCGGACATCGCAGACAGGACTGCCTGCATGGAGTCCGACCCGCGTACTTCCGGCTTCCGAGAGGGTTCCACCAACTGCGCAAGCGTCCATGTCAGCCGTTTGCCCAACGCCCCGGCTGGGTGGTTGCGGGCGAAGTCTTGCGGCTGGAACCCCGACAGCGTCATCAACCCGACCGCAAGGGCGTCGCCCAAGGCCAGTTGCACCGAGGTGCTTGTCGTGGGTGCCAGATCAAAGGGGCACGCTTCTTCAATGCGCCCCATGTTTAGCACCAAATCTGCCTGGCTGCCCAACGTGGAATCTGGCTTCGCGGTCATGGCAATCAAGAAGCAACCGCGTTGCTTGATGGCAGGAATGAGCGCGGCGATCTCCTCGGAATGGCCACTTTTGGAAAGGCACAGGACCACGTCGTTGCTGGCGATGGCCCCCAAATCGCCGTGGAGCGCCTCCCCGGCGTGGATGTGCATGGCTGACGTGCCCGTGGAATTGAGCGTCGCCGCCAATTTGGCCCCAACGTGCGCGCTCTTGCCGACCCCGGTCACGACGACTTTGCCGTGGGCGCCGTGGATGCGCGCAAGTGCCTGAGACATGGCTTCGGACGTTTGTTCCTTGAGTTGGGCAATGGATGTGGCAGCCAGCGACATTGCGCGAGTGGCTGCGTCCAGCGCCCGTTGAGGGTCGCCCATCGTCTGCGAAGCGACGTCGGTGGGTTGTTGCGTGTCGGTCAAGGGGCAGTTTTGCGTATATTTATGTGACAAAGCTAAAACCTTCTGATGAGCCTGGTGGAGTTGGCGCCTGTGGAGGCGCTGAAGACGTTTTTTGGATTCGACGAATTCAAGGGTGAGCAAGAGCTTGCCATCCAAAGCGTCCTGGACGGCCGTGACACATTTGTGATCATGCCGACGGGGGGAGGGAAATCCATGTGCTATCAGTTGCCGGCGTTGATGTTGGATGGCGTGGCGCTTGTGGTCAGTCCTTTGATTGCACTCATGAAAAACCAAGTGGATGCCATCCGTGGCCACCACGAGGACAAACGGGTGGCCCACTACCTAAACTCTTCGCTCAGCAAAGCGGACGCCGAACGGGTGAAGCGAGACGTGGCCGAAGGGGCCACCAAGCTTTTGTACGTCGCGCCCGAGAGCCTGACCAAGCCAGACAACATCGCGTTTTTGAAGTCGGTGCGCATCAGCTTTGTGGCGGTTGACGAGGCGCACTGCATTTCGGAGTGGGGCCACGACTTCCGTCCGGAATACCGCCGTATCAAGCCGATCATCAAGGGCATCGCGGACGTCCCCATCATGGCCCTCACGGCCACGGCGACGCCGAAGGTTCAACAGGACATCCAGAAGAACCTGGACATGACCGACGCGGTCGTGTTGAAGGCGTCGTTCAATCGGGACAACCTGTTCTACGAAGTGCGTCCGAAAAAGGAAGCGCTGAAGCAGATCGTGAGACACTGCCTGCAACAGGCAGGGAAAAGCGGCATCATCTATTGTTTGAGTCGCAAGAAGGTGGAGCAAATTGCAGACACCCTTCGCGTGAATGGTGTGAAGGCGCTGGCCTACCACGCAGGCATGGACAGCAACCAGCGGAGCACCATCCAAGACCAGTTCTTGATGCAGGACGTCGACGTGATTGTGGCCACCATCGCCTTCGGCATGGGCATCGACAAGCCCGACGTGCGCTACGTCATCCACTACGACATGCCCAAGTCGCTCGAGAGCTACTACCAAGAGACTGGACGCGCCGGACGAGACGGAGGCGAAGGGCGTTGCATCGCCTTCTACAGCCACAAAGACATTGAAAAACTCGAAAAGTTCTTGCAAGGCAAGCCCATTGCGGAACAAGAGGTCGGCATGCAGTTGCTGCAAGAAGTCATGGCCTACGCCGAGACGGGCCGGAGCCGCCGCAAATTCTTGCTTCACTACTTCGGAGAAGAGTTTGACGAGCTGAACGGACCGGGCGCCATGAACTGCGACAACATGCAAAACCCGCCGGAACAAATCGACCGGCAGGAAGACGTTCACCTCTTGCTGAGCGCCATCCTCGAGCACAAGGAAATGCATCGAATGGGGTTTTACACGTCGCTGCTCGTTGGGGAGGAAAACCGTGCCATGCACGACTACGGCGTGGTTGGTTCTGCCTTTTGGAACCGAGGAGTCCACGAGCCTGTGGCCCATTGGGAGGGCATCTTGAGGCAAATGGTGGTGCTCAACTTCGTCGCGAAAGAGGTGGAGAAGTACGGCGTGCTGCACTTGACAGAGAAGGGAAAGGCCTTTTTGACAAACCCAAGCGCGGTGTTGCTTTCGGCCCAAAGGGACTTTTCAGACGTGGATGCCGGGGATTCCTTGGCACAGACCCATGGCGCAAGCGGCGGGGCATTGGATCCCAAGCTTCGTGGCATGTTGACGGACTTGCGAAAGGAAGTCAGCGCGGACAAGGGACTGCCGCCATACGTCATTTTCCAGGACATCAGCCTGGACGAAATGGCGACGCACTACCCCACGTCTTCCGACGAGTTGCTACGAATCACCGGCGTTGGCACGGGCAAGGCAGCCAAGTTTGGCCAACCATTCCTCGCATTGATTGCGCAATACGTCGAAGCCGAAGGCATTGAGCGAGACGACTCCCTGTTGGTGAGAAGCAGCGGGTCCAAATCCAGCAACAAAGTGACAATCATCCAACTCTTGGATCGAAAGATGGGGTTGGACGACGTGGCCTCAGGCATCCATGGCAAGCGCGAGCAAGTCCTTGAAGAAATTGAGGCCATCGTGGCAGCTGGAACCAAGGTCAACCTCGACCACATTTTGTCCGAGAGCCTGGACGAAGAGTGTTTGGAAGAGCTGTTCGATTTCTTCACCGAGTCCGAAGACGAAGGCATGGCCTCGGCGTTGGAGGAGTTCGATGACGTCTACTCAGAGGAGGAGTTGCGCTTGGCGCGCATCAAGTTCCTCTCCGAGGTCGCGCACTAAACTTGGGTGGCTGCATAAGCCATCAATCCCGCCCCCAGCATCAAAGAATCCTCGTCCACGTCGAAGTGGGGCGTGTGAAGGCCCGCCTTGCCGTGGTCGCTGTGGGGTGAGGCGGTTCCGAGACGGTAGAAGCATCCCGGAATTTCGTTGGCAAAATGGCTGAAGTCTTCGCCGGTCATGCGAATGCCAAGGTCATGCACACGTTCCTCGCCCACGTATTCCAGGGCGCATCGCTTGAAGGCCTCGGTCAGCGCGGGGTTGTTGTTGACGTGCGGGTAACCCACGCGGATGTCCAAATCCACCGTGCATCCATGGGCAGCCGCCACGTCCTGGACGAGGTTGGTTAGCAATGCATGCGCTTCGCGACGCCACGTCTCGTCCATGGCGCGAAACGTGCCTTTCACGTGCACCTCGTTGGGGATGATGTTGGTCGATCCCTGCGCGTCGATGCGGCCAAACGACAGCACGGTGGGTTCGGCAGGATTGACGTGGCGGGAGACGAGTTGTTGGGCCGCCACCAAGATGTGCGCGGTAGCTAGCACCGGATCCTTGCACAGGTGGGGCAGGGCTGCATGGCCTCCTTTCCCTTTCACGGTCATGTGGATTTCGTCGGCCGACGCCATGTACGCCCCCGGCCGAACACCCACATGGCCTGCGGGCAACCGGGGATACACGTGCTGACCCAAGATGCCGCTCGGTGCGGGGTCGCGCAGCACGCCTGCAGCCACCATGCCTTTGGCGCCACCAGGAATGCACTCTTCGCCAGGCTGAAAAATGCACCGGACAGTGCCCTCCCATTGGTCCGACGTCAATTGAAGAAGCTGGATCGCCCCGAGCAAGTTGGTGGTGTGGACATCGTGGCCACATGCGTGCATCACGCCGTCCACGGTTGATTTGTAATCGACGTCGTTTTGTTCGTGGATGGGCAAGGCATCCATGTCTGCCCGCAACGCCACCAGGCGCGCGTCCGGATTTTGGCCTTGCACGGTGGCCACAACCCCGGTGCCCGTGACCCCTTGCTCGAACGGCACCCCCCATTCGGCCAACTTGCCAGCCACGAACGCCATGGTTTCGTGTTCCTCAAACGACAGTTCAGGATGGGCATGCAGGTGTCTGCGAATGCCCACCCATTCTGCGTGGTGCGTTTGGGCAAGGGCTTGGATGCGCTGGACGAGGGTCATGGGAAAAGGTCGGGTTTCAATTGAATCCAAGCCTTGGCAATCATGCGGATGGCGGCGTACAGCATCACCACGCCAAAAATGAGCTTGACCCACGATTCGGAAAGTTTCAGGCTGAGTTTGGATCCGCCCCAAGCACCGGCGACAAACGTCAGGCACAGCACCGCCGCGTAAGCCCAATGCACTTCGCCCGCCTTGTGGTATTGCATGACCGCCAGAATGCCGACGGGTGGCAGCATCATGGCCAAGCTGGTGCCTTGGGCCGCATGCTGTCCGAGGCCCAAGAAGGCCATCATGGCCGGCACAAGGATGAGCCCTCCGCCAACGCCTACAAAGCCGGAAGCGACGCCGGCAAATGCGCCAATGGCCAACAGGGTGAATAGGGTGGTGAAATCCATCAAAAATCGAAGTTGAGCGAAAGCACAAACCTACGTGGCAGGCGGATGCCTGCGTCGACTCCATAGGCCCAATCGGCGGCGACCCAGTATCCCAGCACGCGGGAGCGAAGGCCAAAACCGTAGTCGTACAGCACGGGTTCGCGGTTGCTGTCAATGGTCACGGTGGTGGGGCCGAGTTCGCCAGAAACGTAGTTGAAGAAGTTGTCTTCGGTGTAGGGATGCAGGCCTGACCATGCCGCACCGACGTCGGCGAACCCTACGCATTGCAGGTTGTTCAGGAAATCGGATTTGCCAGCGCTGTTGAAGAAGACAGGCAAACGCAATTCCGCATTGGCCACGGCCACGTGGGATCCGTTGCGGACGTTGGTGGTGAAGCCTCGAAGGGGGGTGATGCGAGTTTGGTAGGCAAATTCAAGCGACGGGTCCACGGGCGTGTTGGCGTTGTTGCCAATGGCCAAGCTGTTGTCTGTTCCGCCGAGCATGTGAAGCAGGCGCTTTTGCCCTATGCTCCAATCGCCGGCGACCCGCAAAGCCAAGATGCTGGGCCCCACCAAAGGCACATAGCGACGCGCGTCAAACCCCACCGTGCCAAACGACCAGCTGGGTTTGTCCGCGCCACTGGACTCGGTGCCCGCGGCGGCGTTGGCCGCGACGCCATCGGCGTACCATTCGGACCAAATTCTGGCGCGAAGGCCGACCCGGATGTTTGGACGAATGCTTCTGGAGTCGTCGTGGACCCATGCGACCTGCATGCCCACTTGTTCTTCAAGCCGGTTGGGTTCGAGCAAGGTGAACAGGTTGGTGCCTTGGACGACGCTTCGGTCGACCCGTGCAACCACCGACCAACGCAGGCTTCTCACTTCGTCGAAGGCCCAAGCCCATTCGCGACGGACCAGATGCGTATGGACGTCGAGTTGGTTGCCAGTGAACGGGTCCACGCGGGAGTTCGTCTGCCGTTGGAACAGCACAGACTTGTCAAGCCTTTTGGACAAGTCGACAAACGCCAAGCCAAAGGTGGTGTTGGAGAGGTTGACGGGGATGGTGTACCCTCCCACGACGTGCTTGTCGTCCATCAAGTCACTCAGCCGAATTTCGGAGGCATTGCCCAGTCCGGGCTGGCCGTTGGCTTGACCGTTGTAGGGCTGGTAAAAGTTCGTGCCAAAGGTGTTGTTGACCTGCGTTTGAAGTTTGTCCAACGCGTAGTTGAGCCGGTAATTCTTGGGGACAAGCCGGGCATACACGGCAGGCTCGGGCACGTTTGTGGAGTCTTCCGCGTCGGGGATTCCTTCCGTGGCGTTCTTTTCTTGCTCGAACACGTAGTTCCGGTAATCGATGTCGGTGTCGCCAAACTCGGGGCGCCACGCCGGCAGCACCACAGGAAAAGGCAAGGCCTCTTCGGATTCGACGGGCGAGGCATTGGACGTGTTGTGCATGAACGACGGGTCGGGAACCGGGAGCTTCCACCAGTGAATTTGGTTGCCGTGCCGGGTGATCGCACGTTCGTCTCCGGGAGCCAAGTGGACATCCAGCACGGGGACGTCCACCACCAAGGCTTCGCGCAACTCGGTGTACTCGCGGTAACGCACAATGGTGTCCACGGAGACGATGACGCTGTCCCTCCAACCCAGACCGATGGCTTGCCTCGTGGCACCGTCGGAGCTGAGGAATTGAAATTCCTTCTCCCCAACGGGATGCGGTTGCCGCTCGTGGACCGCTGGGGTGGACGTCCATTGCTCGAGTCGGGGAGGGGATTGCGTCAAGTCGCAAACGAACAAATCCGTTTGGGCAGGGTAGGGCGTGTCCAAACGGTCGTTTCTCAAGGTCGCATCCGGGCGGTTGGACGCAAAAATCAAGCGGTTGCCCTCCTTCCAATACACGGGATCCAGGTCGTCAAAACGGTCGCGCCAAAGCGGGGTTTGGTAATTGCCCACCACGCTGTAGAGGTAGAGGTCGGATTGTCCGTCTTCCAGCGCAGAGAAGACCATGTCCCTGCCGTTGGGGGCAAACGTCATGCCCAGGACTTGATCCACCTTGAACAGCTCACGGGTGACGACTTCTTGGGTGACCATGTCCACCAGTCCTAGCCACGGCGCGCCACGGAGGTCGTAGGAAAAGGCAAGCATTCGCCCGTCGTTGCGCCATGCCAGCCTGGGAACAAGGTCGTTGCCGAGGCGATCCAATCGATGGCCGATGATTTGGTGGTAGGTGGTTTTGCCCGACGCCAAGTCGAGGGTTCCAATGCGTCGTTGGCCTCGTTCGTTGGTTGCAAACGCCAACGTTTGGCCGTCCGGCGAAGCAAGGAGCTGGGTGTACTCAAACCGACGCTTCAGCCGCCAGTCCAACTGGTCGTTCACGCTGCGTCGCGCCTTTCTGATGGCGCGTTTGTCCGGAAAGGCGGTCAAGACGTCGCTGTATCCTCCCCGCGCCAACCGAAGGTGGTGGTTCCTGGCCTCTTGGGCCAGTTGGTCGAGGAACAACCCTGTTCCCAAGCGGAACCCATCCTCCATGTTCCGCGAAATCCGTGTCATGTAGAGGATGTCGGACACGGTGGGCAGGCCATAGACGTCCACGACGTAAGCCCACAGTGCCTGTCCCAAAATCGCGGCTTCCTTGCCGTAGGATTGATCGAGTTGCCCAAACCGCTGGGTCTGGCATGCATCGAGGATGTAGGCCAAGCTCTCGGCGTCCATGCCCCGTGCTGCGTACCGGGCCAGTCCTTCGCTCATCCACTCCGGGACTTGAATGAGGGTTCCGCTGCGCATGGCTTCCCGCCACTGGCTCTCGTACATCGCCTGGTTGAAGAAGATGCGCGCCAATCCTTCCCGGATGTCTTGCTCCAACCGGAGGCGGTCCCCTGTGGCGTAGAGGAACATCTTGCTGCCAATCAACTTGGCGGTGCCCCCAATGTTGCTCTCTTGGTCGTCCGCCGCCATGACACCGGCGTTGCTTTGTCGGAATTCCTCTTGGGATTTGAAGACCAGCACCTGAATGGGCCCCTCCAATGGCTTGCCAAACAATGGCTGAATGGTCTGTGCCTCGGAGGAAAGCACCCTGGCGACTTGGCCCGCGACTTGGTCGCCCTCTTTGTAGTGGTACACTTCGAACATGCCCGACTCGAAGTATTGCCATTCGAACGTCCGGTACTGCACCCTGTTCTTGCCGAATTCCACGTTGAGTCCGTCGGTGAATTGGCCCCAGCAGGGAGCCCAAACTCCCAGAAAGACCGACAACGTGAGGATGAAACGCGAACCAAACATTCTTCCCGAAATTACACCGCATGGTGCATACACTTGCATGCAATCCCTTCGGAGAGCAGACCTATTTGGTGGACCACGGCAACGGACAAGCGAGCGTCGTGGATCCCGGCATGTCCAACCCCAACGAAAGGCGGGCATTTCAGGCCCTGTGTGACTCCCTTCGCGTGGTGCCGACGTCGTGCGTGCTGACCCATGCCCACCTCGACCATGTGATGGGGTGCCAGTGGATTCACGACGAGTTTGGGCTTTCCCCGGTGATGCATGAACTCGATGCGGAGACCTACGAACGAGGACCTGTGGCCGCCACCCTTTATGAGGTCCCCATGGATCCGTTGCCCGAGCCTCAATGGGGTTTGACGCATGGCCAAACCTTGCAATGGGGCCAGTGCGTGGTGGAAGTCCGGCACGCGCCGGGCCATGCCCCAGGCCATGTGGTGTTTGTCAACCATGAGGCGAAGTGGGTCCTCGGTGGCGACGTGCTTTTCCAAGGCAGCGTCGGTCGCACCGACCTGCCGGGATGCAATCCGTCAGACTTGGCGAAAAGCATCGAGACCCAACTCTATTCGCTGCCTGACGACGTGGTTGTATGGCCAGGACATGGCGGGCCAACCACCATTGGGGCGGAACGGACGTCCAACCCGTTCGTCAATGGCCGAGGATCAGGCCTTCTGCAGGGTGAAGCTGAAGGTTGATCCTTCCCCAGGCGTGCTTCGTACGCTGATGGACTGGTCGTGGGCTTCAAGGATGTGCTTGACAATGGCCAGGCCCAGCCCA
>CAZKGY010000017.1:0-16009 GCA_964552305.1 uncultured Comamonadaceae bacterium | reverse complement strand
GTGACGCCGACGCCGACATGGATGGCATTTGCGACGACGTGGACGACTGCGTGGGCGAGCTTGATGCCTTGGGTGTGTGCAACGGCGGTTGCGCCGCCGACGCCGACATGGATGGCATTTGCGACGACGTGGACGATTGCGTCGGCGAATTGGATGCCTTGGGTGTGTGCAACGGCGGTTGTGACGCCGACGCCGACATGGATGGCATTTGCGACGACGTGGACGATTGCGTGGGCGAGCTTGATGCCTTGGGTGTGTGCAACGGTGGTTGTGACGCCGACGCCGACATGGATGGCATTTGCGACGACGTGGACGACTGCGTGGGTGAGATCGATGCTTGTGGCGTTTGCAACGGTCCTGGAGAGATCTACGAGTGTGGATGCTCTGACATCCCAGCAGGTGACTGCGACTGCGACGGCAACCAGCTCGATGCCTTGGGCGTGTGTGGTGGCGATTGCGCCGCGGATGCCAACGGAAACGGTGTGTGCGATGACGCCGAAGTGCCAGGTTGCACCGATGCTCTCGCTTGCAACTACAACCCAGAAGCCACGGAGGACGATGGTTCGTGTGAATTTGCCGAGCAGTTCTACGACTGCGATGGCAACTGCTTGATGGACATGGACGGAGACGGCGTATGCGACGAACTGGAAGTGTTGGGTTGCACGGACGAGACTGCTTGCAACTACGACGAGTTGGCCACCGAAGACGATGGCATGTGCGAATACCCAGAGACCTACTACGACTGCGAAGGCAATTGCCTCAACGACGTGGATGGAGACGGGGTTTGCGACGAATTGGAAGTGGCAGGTTGCACCAACCCTGACGCATGCAACTACGACGAACTGGCCACCGACGACGACGAGTCTTGCATTTTGGTTGGGGATGCCTGTGACGACGGAAACGACGAGACCATCAACGACACGATCGATGAAAATTGCGACTGTGTTGGAGAGGTGGAGGACGCCGTTTCGGAGGCAGCCTTGGCGTTCGGCATGTTCCCGAACCCTTCCAACGGTGAAGTGACCTTGTCTGTGGAAGGCTTCCACACCCGCGCCACCATTCAGGTGATGGACGCGTCCGGACGGGTTGTTTGGTCCAAGCAGAACATGGCCTTGCAAGGCAACGTCGTGATCGACTTGTCTTCACTCAGTAGCGGGACGTACAACGTCATGCTGAGCGACGAGCGTGGCGTGAGCGTGAAGCGTCTGGCCATCCAGAAGTGATCAGCAAATTGAGGCCCTGAGGGCCTTGTCGAAAGCCCGGGCCTGGCGGTCCGGGCTTTTTATTTGCCGATGCAGAAGTGCGAGAAAATGTGCCCGAGGATGTCGTCGGCATGGACGGCGCCTGTGATTTCGCCCAGGTGGTGAAGTGCTTGGCGGGCATCCACTGCGACCAAATCTCCCGGCACGCCGTTGGCCAAGCCTTGTCGGACCGCCTCCAGTGAGACCCGCGCCGCGGACAGTGCTTCAAAGTGTCGCAAGTTGGTGACCACCAGGCGATGGCCGTGATCGTCCGACCGGTGACGATCCAGCAACGACTTCTTCAAGGCGTCGAGGCCTTGGCCGGTGGACGCGCTGATGTGCAGGGCAGAGGAATCGCTGGCAGGGGCGGGAGCGAGGTCGCATTTGTTCCAAACGACCAGGACATGCGCTTCTGGAGCCAAGTTCAAGGCGTCCAGGCGTGCTTCGACGTTTTCTTGGGCATCGATGGTGGCGTCCAGCAACAGCAGCACAGTGGAGGCGCTGGATGCCTTGGACAGGGCTCGACGGATGCCCTCGGCTTCGACGAGGTCGTCGGTCTCTCGAAGGCCAGCGGTGTCGATGAATCGGAAGCGGAGACCTTCGATGGTGCACGCGTCCTCCACCGTGTCTCGGGTGGTTCCGGGAATGTCCGAGACAATGGCCCGGTCGTCCCCAAGAAGGGCGTTGAGGAGCGTGGATTTGCCTCGGTTGGGTGCACCAACGATGGCGACAGGGATGCCTTCTTTCATGGCGTTCCCCGTGGCGAAGCTGTCCGCAAGGCCACCCACGCGTTCCAGGAGATCTGCGAGCAGAGCATCGAACCGTTCACGGTCCGCAAATTCCACGTCTTCTTCGGCGAAATCAAGTTCCAATTCCAGGAGGCCTGCAAAGCCAATGAGGGCCTCACGCAGGGCTTGAATTTCTCGGGCAAACCCGCCGCGGAGTTGGTCCATGGCCAAGCGGTGGGCCCCGGCGTGTTCCGCCGCAATGAGGTCGGCAACGGCCTCGGCTTGGGTGAGGTCCAATCGGCCATTCAAAAAGGCCCGTTGCGTGAATTCGCCCGGTCCTGCTTGACGGCATCCGGCCTCAATCAAGGCACGCATGACCTCTTGTTGGATGAACGTGGAGCCGTGAATGTTGAACTCGACCGTGTCCTCGCCGGTGTATGAGCCCGGTCCCCGAAGCACCAAAGCCAACCCTTCGTCCAACAGTGCATTCGAGGCGTCGCGAAAACGTCCAAACGCAACCGTTCGGTCCTCCACGCCGTCGAGGGGCTTGGAGAACACCTTGGAACCAAGGGTCAAGGCGTCGGTTCCCGAGATGCGAATCACCGCGATGCCACCCGCGCCAGGGGCGGTGGAGATGGCACAAATCGTGGCTCCATCAACTGCGTCGCGTAGGGGGGAGTTCATGGCGCGAATTTGGCCTAAATTTGCCGCGCAAACACGATTCAACGCGATTCATTTCGCTTCAAACCCAACCCACAAGACATGAGTGTACTTGTCAACCGCGACTCCAAAATCATTGTGCAAGGCTTCACTGGCGGAGAAGGCACCTTCCACGCTGGCCAGATGATCGATTACGGCACCAACGTGGTTGGGGGTGTGACGCCCGGCAAAGGAGGTCAAACGCACCTCGACCGTCCCGTGTTCAACACCGTGGCTGACGCCGTGGCTGAGACTGGTGCAGACGTAAGCATCGTGTTTGTGCCACCGGCGTTTGCGGCCGACGCGTTGATGGAGGCAGCGGACGCAGGAATCAAGGTCATCGTCGCCATCACCGAGGGCATTCCCGTGGCGGACATGGTCAAGGTGAAGGCGTACATCGACCAAAGGGACTGCACGCTCATCGGCCCCAACTGCCCAGGCATCATCACTGCTGGCCAGGCGAAGGTGGGCATCATGCCAGGGTTCATTTTTGAGCCGGGCGTGGTGGGCATCGTCTCCAAGTCCGGCACCCTCACTTACGAGGCGGTTGACCAATGCACCAAGGCAGGGCTCGGTCAGACCACAGCCATCGGCATCGGTGGCGACCCCATCATTGGCACCACAACCCTCGAGGCGGTGCAGCTTTTGATGGCGGACGACGAAACCAAAGGCATCGTCATGATTGGTGAGATTGGCGGCGACCTCGAGGTGCAGGCCGCCCGTTGGATCCAAGCCCATGGCACCAAGCCTGTGGTGGGATTCATTGCGGGTGTCACCGCGCCGAAAGGACGAACGATGGGTCACGCTGGAGCCATTGTGTCTGGCGAGGACGAGTCGGCCGAAGCCAAGAAGCGCGTCATGCGTGAGTGCGGGATTCACGTGGTGGACAGCCCCGCAGACATCGGCGCCAAGATGGCGGAGGTGTTGGCGTCAGTGACTGCCTGAATTTTCCTGCTTCGGGAGGGCCCTCCCTTCAATGGGGCACCCCACGGCATCGGTTCTCGGCATGGCCACGTCCCTTCCTGCAAGGCAGTCGCGCAACGCGGCGTCCAGGTCCCTTTTCCTTGTTTTGGGCTTTCTTTTGCCCGGCGCAAAGTACCGGTCGTTGATTCGCCCTTGGTACACGACGGAGTCTTGGGCGTTGAGGACAAAGGCTTCGGGCGTCCACATGGCGCCTAGGGCGTCCGCCAGTGCCATGGTGTCCAAGCACAACGACATGCTGAGGCCGTACGTGGCTTGAAACGCATCGATTTGTTCTTGGGTGGTGGATTCGTTGGGAAAGACGCCGACAAATTCCACGGGCGTGTCCGCAAAATCCTCTTCGATTTGACGAAGGTCAAACGTCATGTTTTGGCAGATGGGACACAGGGGTGCCAAAAAAATTAGAACCTTCCAAACGGCCTCTTCCATGGGTCAGCAATTGGTTCCAAAGGCCCCGAGAAGCACGAGGAGGTCCGAAATGGTGACGGCTTCGTCGAGGTCGATGTCTGCCTGGCATCCAGACAAACAACCGAAGTCCGAGAGCAAGGCCAGCAGGTCGTCCACGCTGATGACACCGTCGGTGGTCAAGTCGGTGGGACAAGCGTCTCCTGAGGGGCCAAGCTCAATGCTCTCGTCTCCAGCCTCGTAGAGCACGTAGTCGAAGAACACGAAAAACATCTCGTCTTCCGTGCCTTCGCCGAAGGTGACGTTCTGAGGGGGAGAGTTGGGGTTGAATGGGTTGTTCGTGGTGTTGTCGTACGTGGCGATGCCGTGGAGGGTGTAGCCTTGGGGGATTTTGGTCAAGGTGGGAAACGTGAAGAATCCTTGCCAGTTGAAATCCCAGTCAGGGATGGCAATGAGGGGGATGGTGTCTTGGTTGTTCGGTGACGTGGCAAAGACCTCCCATGATTTTCCGATCAAATGACAGTGTGGCACAATGCTGATGAGACTCACGTCCGTTGACACCTCCATGGTGCCGTGAAAGGTCCGCGTTTGGTTCGCCGGCAGGTAGAAGAACTGGTCGAGATGTTGGGGCCCCATGAAGGTGGTTTGGACTTCGCGTTCGATGGGTTCTTCGGAGAAAAACACGTTGACTTCGGTTTGGTCCAACGCCGTCACCGCGCTGGGGCCGTAATGCATCTGGAGCAGCACGTCTGCACCGGCAGGCACCGTTCTTCCGATGCCAGGAGGGTAGGTAACCGTGGCCGCGCCGGGGACCCAACCACCGAAGAAGTTGCTCGCGGCGTCGAAGCCGAAGCTTCCGAAACTTTCGTAGCCTGGGTCAGGGTCGTTGGCATCAAGGGCCTGCGCGGTGCCAGAGACGTCGAGACCAAGGATGGCGTGGTGGGCCACGTTGCGGTTGCCTGGCCGCACCTCCAGGGCGCGGATGGACAAGTCAGCATCGGGGTCCCCAGGGAGCACAAACACCTGGTACTGATCGGTCATGTCCCCTCCGTGCTCGTAAGGCTCAGCCATGGCCAACACGAGGTCGGGTTCGCCGATTTGGCTTCCCTCAGGATACTGGGGCAGCCCGGGGTTGTCTGCGGGATCGCCTTCAGGTTTGCCCGCTGCCACCCATGCGCTGAGCGTGGCCAGTTCGTTCTCCGTCAACACCCTTTCCCCCACAAAATGCGAGTACGTGTTGTCTGGCGTCCAAGGGGGCATGTACCCAGAGGCCGTGACAAATTCGATGAATTCACCGTACGCAAAAACCTCTTCGTACGTCGTCAAAGGCATGGGGCCGATTTCGCCGGGACGGTGGCATTCGGCGCAATGTTGAAAGACAATCGGCGCCACGTCAAGGTGGAAGGTGGGGGTTTGGGCATTGGCGAGGTGGCACAATCCACCCCAAGCGACCGCCACCACGCCCCAATTTTTCCAAGGATTCGTGAAGAACATGGATCAAGGTATTGAAATCCATGCAATTGTTCCAGTCGCATGCGTCTCAGCCTTGCAAGGTGTATTTTGCTTCCATGAAACACCAAATTGTTGCACTTGCGGTCACGATGTTGGCCGCACTGCCCACCCTATGTGCCCAAGATTCTCGAGACTCCGATCAAGCGTTGGCGCTTGCCCGAGCATGGACGGAGGGTGGCTCGACCAACGACCTTGCGGCAGTGACCCCCTTGTTGCCCAGTTGGGACGCCTTTTACACGGCTTTCCAGACCGCAATTGGCGGCAAGCTCGAGTCGGAAGTGTCGGCCATTCGTGCAGAATGGCGCACCGAATCCTTTTGCGACGGATGGTTGCGGGCGTACCGGCAGTCCTGCCACGAGGCTGGTTTGGAGTTCATGCATGCCAAGGCCACGGGCGTGACCGACCTGGTCTGTGGGTCCAAGCTCGGCGAGGGCGTGCATGAAACGGTCTGCAACGCCGAAGTGTCCGTGATCGATGGCAGGGGACAGGAGGCCAGCCTGGTGATGTTGGTCATCCGAGACCAAGATCAGCTCTGGTTGGCCGATGCGGCGACCATGGAACGGTGACGCATGAAAATTCGCATTTGTTCGTTCTGGATTGAAACGCATCTTTGATCCATGGGAACCACCGTCCTTCTCTTTTGCGCCGTCGCCGCCTCCGTGCTGGCATGCATGCTGTCATTGTCCATTCGGAACCAAATGGGCCGAGGCGGCATTGACCTGTCGCCTTTCCAGTCGGACATGCGCGACGAATTTGCCCGAAACAGGAAGGAAGCTTCAGAAACGGCCCAATCCCAACGGGAAGAATTGCGCAACAACTTGGGCGCCTTTGAAAAGCGACTTGACGACAACGCCAAGGCCCAGCAGGAACTGCTCCGGGAGCGCTTTGAGGACTTGTTGAAGCAACTACACAACCAAGGCAAGCAATCGCTTGATGCGGTGAAGGACGTTCGCGAAACGGTGGAGAAGCAGCTGAAAGAAATCCGAGACGACAACGGCAAGCGGCTTGAGGAGATGCGCAAAACGGTGGATGAAAAGCTGCAGGACACCCTGGAAAAGCGTTTGGGAGAAAGCTTCAAGCAGGTGAGTGAACGCTTGGAGTTGGTGCACCAAGGGCTGGGTGAAATGCAGACCATTGCCAGCGGGGTGGGCGATTTGAAAAAGGTGTTGACCAACGTCAAAACGAAGGGCATTCTGGGGGAATACCAGCTTGCGAACATCATCGAGCAAATGCTCCCTCGTGAACAGTACGAGGAGAACGTGGCGACGCGTCCGGGTTCCAACGAACGTGTGGAATTTGCGGTGCGCATGCCAGGCAATTCCGCCAACGAAGTGGTGTGGCTGCCCATCGATTCCAAGTTTCCGTTGAACGGCTACGAAACGCTGCTTGCGGCACGTGAATCGGGGGATGCGTCCGCCATTGAGGCAGCCGAAAAGGCGCTGACCTCCACCTTGGAGAAGTTTGCCAAGGACATTTCCACCAAGTACGTGGAGGCCCCTTACACTACGGACTTTGGGGTGATGTTCCTGCCCATTGAAAGCCTGTATGCTGAGGTGTTGCGCCACCCAGGGGTGTTTGAAACGCTGCAACGCAAGTACCGCATCACGGTCACAGGTCCCACCACCATGTCGGCGCTGTTGAACAGCTTGCAAATGGGCTTCCGTACCCTGGCGGTGACCAAGCGAAGCAGCGAGGTGTGGAAGATTTTGGAAGAGGTCAAAACGGAATTTGGGAAGTTCTCAACCCACCTCGAAAAGGTGGACAGCAACCTGGCCAAGGCCAAGAAGTCCCTGGAAGAACTGCGCAACACACGCACGAACGTCATGCAGCGCAAGTTGCGCGACGTAGCGACATTGGATGCGGGTTCCAGCGACCCCGTGTTGCTCCCGGAAGAGCCCGGGTCATGACCTGAATGGGGCTGCGTGTCCTACACTTCCCGGAACACGGGATGCTCGTGCGAGGACGCCCAAGCCCCACCGCTGACGTCGGGGATGTCGACCCGCTGGTTGCCCTGGGCCACCGATTGCTCTCCCAACACGCCGACCAGGCTCCAAAGCGCTCCGTCGTACACGCTCAAGTCAAGGCTGACGCCTTCATTCAAGCAACGGATCAACCGGTACATCATGACGAAGTCCATGCCACCATGGCCTTGCTGGTTGTCCTCAATGCCGTATTGCAATTGGGCCCATAGGGGGTGAACACCGGCTTCCCTCGCCACTGCGTGCGAATCGTCGTCTTCCCAGCGGTGCCAATCCCAGGTGGGACCGTGGTCAAGGAACAACCGCGACGGGTAGCCATAATGGGTGGCCCCTGTGCCGCAAAGTTTGTTGAGTCGTGAATAGGGGCGGCCGGTGTGGGTGTCAAATTGAAGCATGATGCTCTTGCCATGGGTGGTGCGAATCAACGTGGTGTTGACGTCACCGCACCGAACCTGAGAGGCGAGCGCTTGCAATTCAGGGTCGTCGGATTCGCGCAAAGCCTTGGACAAGGCGGCCTCGTTGCTGCTCATTGAGACGAGGTGGCTGAGGTTGTCCCCTCTCAGCACATCCATGTACATGCAAACAGGCCCGAGACCATGGGTTGTGTAGAGGTTGCCGTCCCGTTCGAGGTGCTCGCGCAACCGCCAACGGTTGTGGTAGTACGTGGCGTCAAGAAGCAGGGCCCTCAAGTCGTGGAGGTAGGCACATTCCGCGTGCGTCAAGTCGCCAAAAAGTCCCTGCTTCACCATGTTGAGCACCCACAGTTCTTCCTCGTTGTAGCAGCAATTTTCGAGCATGATGCAGTGCCGCTGCGTGCGTTCGGACGCCTTGACCAGGGCAAGGCAATCTTCTTCGGTGTAGGCGATGGGCACCTCGGAAGCGGCGTGCAACCCTTGCTCCATGGCGTGGATGGCCATGGAGGCATGCCAATGCCATGGCGTGGCAATCACGACCAAATCCGCCAGTTCAGGGTTGCAGGCTTTGCGCCAAGCTTCTTCCGACGATTCGGCAATCAAGAGGGGTGAGGTGGCTTGAAAGCCGGCCACCTTTTGGGCGGCCCGAGCCACGTAGGCTTCTTGAACGTCGCACAAGACTGTGATTTCCGCGTGACCCTTGGTGACGAGCCATTCGAGCATTTCAATGAGGGTGCTTCCTCGGTTGCCCAAGCCGATCATGGCCACTCGAACCTTGGGCAGGGCGGGTGCGGCGTGGTTCATCATCGAACCCGTCACGTCGCTCCATGCGTCTGCCTTGCTTTGTTGGTTCGCGTGGTTGCTGCTGGGGTTGCAGGAAGACAGGGACCAACCCCCAAACAGCCCGCCGCTCAGCACGCCGCCGAGTTTCAGAAAATCAATGCGCTTCATGCGTTTCAAGGTAGCACAACCGTCACATCCATGGCCCGCGGTGGGCAATCACCGTGGCCATGGCCAAGTCCCGGAGCTCTCGGGCCACCTCGGTGGGGAGGTAGCGAAGTTGGGCCACGCCTGACGCGGTGTGGAAGGTGACGTGCGCCACCCCTCGTCTGGCATGGATGCGATTTTGGACCAGTTCCACGCCTTGGAGCTTGGTCCAGTCCACCATGACTCGCCTGCGAAACCACCACCCGCGGTGGGCGCTGAGATGCCTCCCGTCGGTGGTGGCCCATTGTCCTGCGAAGGCCTTTTGCGACAGCCAGCCGGTCCAAGCCCAAACCATCACCCCGACCACGATTCCTGCCCAGCTGCCGAGCCACCAACCCACCGCGACTGCCAATGGGGTCAAGGCGAGCCCTCGCTTGGCCCAACGGATCCAGAAGGCGTACCGAACGGGTCGAAGCGTCATCAGCCGTCGCGCGGGCCATTCCGGGAACAAGAGGGCTTCCATGGAACGGGTGCGGCGTGCATTCATCGCTGGGATGCCCATGCGCATCGCCTTGCCGCCGGCCGCGGCAGGAGCGGACCCTTGGTTGGAGGCATCCCCGCCACCCGCTGAGGCCTGTCGAATGTGCAGGGTGTCCATGGAAAACAGACGCCGAATCCAGGTGTTTTCCCACATCACCCACTGAACCTTGTGCAAGGGAATTTGCATGGATTGACGGTTGAACAGGCCTTGGCTCAGATGGATGGCGCCCGTGCGACGGGCCCGTGACCCTTCCACCCAAACGGTGAGTTGCCAATGCCTGACCACGCTCGTGGCGAGCGAGATCAACACGGCGCCCAAGGCGATCAGCACGGGCGAAAACACCAAAAACAGGGGGGACAACAACGTCAGCACCGTGCGCCAAAGGCTCGGCACCCTGGCCCAAATTTCGGCCATCAATTCCCAAGCCACCCCTTGAAAGGTCACCAATCCCCCAATGGCAAAGGCGACCTTCGACAGGTGGTTTTGGGACAGCCCCACCTTCAACAGGGTTGGCAAATCCAGCCCCATCAAGGGCTCACCAGCCTCGCTTTCATTCGCTTTTTCCGTGGTCGGCTGGTGTTCTTCGGTGAGCATGCCCCGCAAAGCCTGGGCTTCCTCCCATTTCAATGCGTGAATCCTCAATTCCGAGCCGCTGGATCCTGCCGTGTCCACACGCAGTCCGCTGACCCCGAACAGGCGCTGAATCAAGTTTTGTTCAAGGTGAACCGCCTGAACGCGCTCCAACGGGATGTTCACAGTCTCCCTCACGAGGACGCCCTTTTGGACCAGGAACTTGCCCCCTTGGACGTTGAAGGTGAACCGCCAAAAATGCAGCACGGCGCCAATGACGGTGAGCACGGCGCCCGCCGCGAGGGCCCAAAGGAAGTATTTGGCGTCCTGTTCCTGCTGGACGTACGCCGCGATCAGCAGAGGCCATGCCGCCCGCAAAATCAACTGTGCTTGCCAACCCACAAGGACGAGTAGCCCCACGGCGTGTTGGCGTTTTGGTTCCGCAAATGGACGGGTGGCCTCACCCATGGCTGGCGTCTTCCAGCATTCTACGAATGTTTTGTGCGGTGGACATGCTCAACCCGGGAATTTCAAGGTTGGCGCCTGAAGCACCCGCGGTGTAGAGTTTCAAATGGCAGTGCCCCAGCCAGCGGCCGAGGGGTCCTTGTTGGATTTCGCTGTGCTGGATGCGGGTGAATGGCACGGCGGTCACGGTCCGGGTCCACCATCCGCTTCGGTAGACGATGTCGTGTTCCCGCACCAGGTAGCCACGCAACGGCCACCCTTTCCATTCTTCAAGCCCCCACAGCCCCATCGACAACGCCCACGCTGCGCCAAAAAGCCACCACAAAAAGCGAGGAGGGGAGCCGTTCCCCCACCATTCGATGGCCACCAAAGGACCTGCGAAGGCAAGTGCCAACCCAGCCGTCACGCAGCCCCAAACGAGGCCACGCGCTTTGGCGTAAGACGCCATCACTGGGACCAAGTGGGATTCGTCCAATTCAGGCCAGTCGCCGACGTCGATCAGGTCGTTTTTCAGGAAGGACATGCCGTGAAGTTAGGGTTGCACGGCGATGCGGTGCACCCCGGGCTTGCGAGGGGTGAGGATTGCGTCGCGCAAGGCGTTTAGCGAATCGGGCTGGGTGACGAAATCGATGGCCGACGTGTCAATCCACAGGATGCGCGATCCTCGGTGGTGCTTGTAATGCGCCTCGTAGCCTTTGGCGACGCGGTCGAGGTACCCGGGAGGCAAGTTCTGTTCGTAGTCGCGGCCGCGTTGCACGATTTGGGCTTCTTGACGTGCCCGCCCTGGATCCAAAATCGCCACCACCTCGGGCTGGGGAAGCTGGGTGGCCATCATTTGGAACATCGTGTTGAACAACTTGAACTCGTCCCTCGGCAGGTTCGCCTTGGCAAAAATCAAGCTCTTCGCGAAGCTGTAATCCGCCACCAAGCGTTGCTTGAAGAGGTTGCGGCTGCGAATGGCTCCTTGCATCTGCTTGTAGCGGTCTGCCAAAAAGGACAGTTCCACGCTGAAGGCATGCGCCTCCGGGTTTTCGTAGAATTTTTCGAGAAACGGATTCTCTTCGAACCGTTCCAACATGAGTTCCGCGCCCAAGTCTTGCGCCAGCCACGTGGAGAAGGTGGTCTTGCCGGCGCCGATGCCTCCCTCGATGGCAATGCTCGCGTACATCAATCCTCGGGGTTTGGGTAAGGTTCGACGTGGGGCAGGTTGGGGCATTGGTCCAACGCTTCTCCGATGGGCTGCCCGTCGACTTCCAAGTGCGGCGCCAAATCGAACAAAGGTTGAAGCACAAACCGCCGTGACATCATTCGGGGATGAGGCACCTCCAGGCGCTCGTCGGCGTGGCGTTCCGAGGTGCTCGTGCAAAGCACGTCCAAGTCGAGCGTGCGGTCCGCGTATCCCTCGGATTCGGGGTTCCTCACCCGACCGTGGTTGCGTTCAATCGCCAGCAGCAACTCGAGCAATTCGTCCAAGGGCATGGGTGTTTCGACGGCCGCCACCAGGTTCAAAAACGCCGGCGTGCCTTCGGGCATGCCCCAGGCTTCTGTTTCGTACCAAGGCGAGAGCGTGATGGCATGCACGGCCCTGCGCTCGACGAGCGCTTCTTCCACCGCCTGCAATCCTGCGACCAAGTGCGATTCTCGGGGCGCCAAGTTGGAGCCCAAACCCAAGTAAACCGTTCTCGCTGACATTGGCATCGAAGGTAGTGGCAAAGTTCCCGCATGACCTACTTTTGCGGCATGTCATCATTTGGAAAAAACATTCTTAGTTCTGCGATTGGATCCACCCTTGGGTTGATCGTCGCAGGCACCGTCCTCATTTTCATTTTTGTCGGCGTGCTCGTGGGAGGGCTCGTGGGTGCGTTGGCTGACGTCGATGCCGACATGCAAGGCCAAATCGACCTGGAAGAGGCCAACGTCCTCAAGGTGACGCTGAACGCGCCCATCGTGGAGCGCGGGGGCAACGACGTCCCGTTTTCCTTCAGCCTAGGCGGTGGATTGGAGCCCAACATGCAAATGGGCTTGAACCAAATGTTGGACGCCTTCGAACGCGCGGCGGGCGACGACCAGATCCAAGGCGTGTTGCTCAACGTGGACGACGTCGGCGTCATGCCCAGCATGATGGAGGACCTGCGCGCGGGACTTGACGTGTTGCGCGACAGCGGCAAGTTCATTGTGGCTTGGAGCGAGACCATGAGTCAACGTGCGTTGCACTTCAATTCGGCCGCCGACGAAGTGTACCTGCACCCTCAGGGTGGCATGCTCTTGAATGGCCTTCGCAGCCAAAGCATGTTCTATCCTGGCATGTTTGAGAAGTTGGGCATTGACGTCACCATTGTTCGTGGCCCTGACAACAAGTACAAGAGCGCGGTCGAGCCGTTCATGCGCAAGGGGTTCAGCGAGGCCAACAAGGAACAGCTGACGGCCCTGCTTGAGGGATTCTGGTGGGACATGGCCACCGACGTGGAGGACGCGCGTCACCTGGAGGAGGGCACCCTGGATGACCTTGCCAATCGCTTGGCGATTCGGGGTCCCCAAGACGCCGTTGATGCCGGCCTCTTGGATGGTTTGCTCTACGAAGACGAGTTGCACGACTTGCTGGAGTCCAAACTGGATGGCGAGGACTTGGACATGATCAGCCTCGGCGAATACACCTTGGAGGAACGTTTCCTCGGAGGGGCAGAGGCCTTTGCGGAGATCATGGCGGAATTGGAAGAAGAGGGGGACGACGACAGCGACAACCTCGGTGGAAACGTGGCTGTCATTTACGCCGTGGGAGGCATTGAAAGTGGGAAGGGGGATGCCGCGACCATCGGGTCTGAGACGATTGCAGAAGCCCTGCGCCAGGCCCGAGAGGCCGAGGACGTTGAGGCTGTGGTGTTGCGCGTGAACTCCCCAGGAGGCAGCGCCTTGGCCAGCGACGTGATTTGGCGTGAGACCATCTTGCTGAAAGAGTCTGGGAAGCCCTTCGTCGTCAGCATGAGCGACTTGGCGGCCTCAGGCGGGTACTACATCAGCTGCGCCGCGGACCACATTTTCGCGAACGCCACCACCATCACCGGCTCCATTGGGGTGTTTGGGATGATTCCCAACCTCGGTGGCATGTTGGAAAAGCACGTGGGCATCACCTTTGACGAAGTGGCCTTGCACGACCACGCAGGGCAGCCCGATGGGTTGTTTGCCCCTGATGCTGTGGCTTTGGCGGCGATCAACGAAAGCGTCTCCGACATTTACGATGCATTCACCGAGCGCGTGGCCCAAGGACGGAACATGACGCGCGAGCGCGTGGAAGAATTGGCAAGGGGACGTGTCTGGACCGGGGCGGATGCCCTCGAAAACGGGCTGGTCGACGAAATTGGCGATTTGGAATACGCCGTGGCCTACGCCGCCCAACTCGCCTCCATCGAACAAGAGGACGTTCGACGCGTGGCGTTGCCTGAAGCGAAAGACCCCTTCGAGTCGTTCGTGGAAGACTTGGCAGGCGTGGAAATGGGGTTGCAAGCCATGGGCTTCACAGGGGTTGAAGAAGACGTGTTGCTGGAGCTTCTTCAGGTGCGTCGCATGGTGGAAACCGGCGATCCCATTCAGGCAAGGATGCCCTTCAGCCTTCGCATCGACTGATGGCGCCACGAGGCGAACGCGTGACCGCGGAGGCCTTTGGGCAAGTGCCGCGCCTGTCCCTTCGTCTGGTGTTGGACAACCTTCGAAGCGGCCAAAACGTCGGGGCCTGCTTCCGGTCGGCCGATGCCTTTCGCATCGATGGACTTGATCTGTGTGGCATCACGTGCCATCCTCCCCATCGGGACATTTTGAAAAGTGCACTGGGGGCAAGCAGCCATGTGCCATGGATGGCCCACGAGTCGACTTTGGAGGCAGTGCAGGCCCTGCAGTCTCAGGGGTGGAAGGTGGCGTCGGTGGAGCAAGCACCCTCGAGCATCGCGTTGGATGCGTGGCGTCCTACCCCCACGGAGCGCTGGGCGCTGGTGTTGGGCAACGAGGTCAGGGGGGTTCAACCCGAAGTGTTGGACGCGTCCGACGCCATCCTAGAGATGCCACAATTTGGCGTGAAGCAGAGCATCAACGTCAGCGTTTGTGCCGGCATTGCCTTGTGGCAAGCAGCCTTGACGATGCGACTGTAACGCACCAGTGAGGCACAAAAAAAGGCCCCATCGGGGCCTTTTTTCATGAATGGCTCTCGCGCAATCAACGGTGGTTGCGGAACTCCAGATCGACGTTGGCTTTGGCGCGGAGGCCACGGTCTTTGTCGGTGGCTTGTTGGCGGTACTTCACCACACCAGCGTTGTCCTTCAAACGGGCGGCGCAAATTGCGCGCAGGTAGTCCGCCACGCCGCTGTCGTCGCCAGAGTTGTCCAAGACCGTCATCGCGCCGTTGGCGTCGTCGTTGAGCAACTTGGCCAGTGCCATGTTGGCGGTGTTGTTGCTTCCCATGCTGGAAATCGCGCGGTCGTAGTCGCCCAAGGCAATGGCCAACACGCCTTTGTTGTAGCTCAACTCAGCACCGCCTGAAGCCTTGCTGTACATGGCGTCGGCGGTTTCGAGGTCTCCATCTTGACGGGCCACTGCACCGAGGTTTGTCAGGACTGCGCCATTGTTTGGAGCCAAGGACTTGGCTGCATTGAATGCGTCCTTTGCTTGGTTGGCGCGACCGAGTGCCATCAACACGACGCCTGCATTGTTGTGTCCGCGGTAGTCGTCGCTGAACTGGCTCGTGGCGGTTTGGTACACGGTCAACTTGTCGTTGTCGTCCTCAAAAAGGGTCGCGGCGTGGAGCAATTCTTCCACGTTCAAACGGGCTGGGTTGCTCATGGCGTAGTCCATGAGCTCTTCGTCCGTGTACCCGTCTTCGTCGTACGAGACAGCCACTTGGGAGCGACGAAGCTCTGGCAGGATGGTCTTTTCAATCTCCTTGTACGTCTTGGCGATGTTCTTGATTTCTTCTTCGCGCTTGGACTTGTCTGTGTACATCTCGAGGACACGCAGGATCAAGTCCTGGTCGGGGATGTTGGAGGCGCGCATCTTGGCTTTGAAGCCGGCCCAGTCTTCGCCTTTGGGAATGGACTGGATGGCAGGGGCATCGAGTGCGAGGCCTTCGGCTTCAAGCACCTTCACCACGGCTTCGTTCGCCGAATTGGCACGGTCAATCGCCAAATCTTGGTTGAGGCTGATTTCGCCTTCAGGGGAAGCGTACGACTCGGTGCGGATGCCGGTGATGCGAATGCTGTCGGCGTCGGCGGCCAACGCAATCAATTCGCCCAATGCTTTCCAATCGTCGTCGCGCTTTTCCACGCTCTTCACGAAGGAGCTGTTGTAGCTGTAGTTCACCACTGCAGGTTGTTCCTTGGCCAAGGTGTACTGCCAGTTGTCTCCCGCGATGACGAACTGCTCATCCTTGATTCGTTGGACCAAATTCTGCGTGGCCATGACTCCTTGGCCCAACACGATGGCAGGGAAGACTTCCGTCTTGCCTTTCATGGTGCCAGTGATGCGAAGTTCGAGACGGGCTTCGTCGTCCATGGCGGGTTCGTAG
>CAZKGY010000016.1:0-16176 GCA_964552305.1 uncultured Comamonadaceae bacterium | reverse complement strand
GGCAGCGGGTTTGTGGACACCTCGGACTTGCTGGACTTCCTGTCCGCCTTCGGCACGGGATGTCCGTAACTTGTGGATAGATGACACACGCACCAACCACCAAAACCGCGTTTGCGACGTTCGCCTGCCTTGTTTGGGGCATCGCGGCCGCATGGGCGCAACCCAACCCGCCCGACAATTTGTACTTGGAAGACCTCCGAGGGTGGTTGAAAAGCAATTGGTACGACGGGTTGCACGACAATTTGGGCTACAATTCCGCACGCTCCCAGATGTACGGGTTCACCGACATCCTGCCGAACGGCAACGTGGAGTGCATCTACACGGGGTTCCAGCAATCGGGGGGCTTTGTGACGTACCCCAACCCCATCAACGCCGAACACGTCGTGCCTCAAAGCTTCTTCGGCAGCGCAAACCCGATGAAGAGTGACATCCTCATCCTCCGTCCATGCCATGGGAGCGCCAACAGCGCAAGAAGCAACAGCCCCTTTGGCGAGGTGGTGGATGGCTCGGCCGAGTGGTATGGAACGGTTGGCAACACGTACACCGTCCAGGACAACATCCCAGGAGACACGGACAATTGGTCTGAACGGTCCACGTCCTTGTGGGAACCCCGAGAATCGAAAAAAGGCGACGTGGCACGGACTGTGTTCTATTACTACACGGTGTACCCCGACGAGGGCACGAGCATTGCCGCATGCGGAGACCTGGAAACGCTGTACGACTGGCACGTGAACGATCCGCCTGACGCCGCGGAAATCAGCCGAAACAACAAAGTCGGCCAAGCCCAAGGCAACAGGAATCCATACGTGGAGAATCCCGATTGGGTGTACCTGGCATGGTTGTACGACGGCACCCTGCCCAACGAAGACACCACTGGGCCCGACTTCACGGGAACTCCAACGAGCGTCAGCGTGGCCTGCGGCAGCGATCCCGGGCCCTTGGCCAACCCCACGGACCCGTGCGGCATCGCATCGCTCACCTACGAAGACAGCTTCTCCGGAAACGGTGGCTGCACTGGCGGCAATGGCGTCTTGAGGACGTACACGGCGGTGGATGGATGCGGCAACACGAGCACGTTCGTGCAAGAATTGGTGTTCGTGGACGTGGACCCTCCTGTGTTTGAGTTTGTCCCGGCTGATCTCGCCATTTCTTGCGACGAGGGGGACATCCCGCTTGACGACGCCACGGCTTCGGACGCTTGCACGGCCGTGACCGTGTCGGTGGACGTGAACGTCATCGGCGGTCCCTGCCCTGAACCTTATCAAATCATCCGTGTTTTTACTGCGACGGATGCTTGTGGCAACACCGCCACGGCGTACCAAAACATTTCCATTGTCAACGACCCCACGCCCGGATGCCCAGAAGATTTGGACGGTGACTCCTTTGTCGGCGTCAGCGACGTGCTTCTGGCACTTGGTGAGTTCGGATGCGCAAGTAGCTGTTCGGTGGACCTCGATGGCGACGGGGCCACAACCGTGAGCGACGTGCTGACGTTGCTCTCCGCATTTGGCGAAGCCTGCTAATCCCAACAACCTCCCATGGATCCACTGAATCGCACCCTCCGAACGCTCGCAAGCCTGTTGATGCTTGCAGGGTTGTTTGTCGTCTCGGCAAAGGCTCAGTCACCATGCGTGAATGGCCTGTCAGCGGGCCTATACCCTTGTGAAAACGTAGACCTCTTGGGCACCTTGGGCGTGAACCAAGTCGGTGGCGGCGAAATGAACGACATCTGGGGCTGGACCGATCCCCTCAACGGCAAGGAATACGTGTTGTTGGGCCGCACCAATGGCACGGCCTTCATCGACATTTCCAACCCCACCAACCCTGTGTACCTGGGCAACTTGAACACGGCAACGGTGTCCTCTTTGTGGCGCGACATCAAGGTGTACAACAACTACGCCTTCATTGTTTCGGAGGCGGGAGGCCACGGCATGCAAGTGTTCGACTTGACCAAGCTTCGCAACGTGCCCAATCCTCCCGTGAATTTCACGGCAGACGCGCTGTACGACGGGTTTGGCAACGCCCACAACATCGTGATCAACGAAGCCACTGCCAGGGCATACGGCGTGGGAACCAACACCGCCTCCGGTGGCCTCCACATCATTGATATTTCCAACCCACTCAATCCAGTGATCGCAGGGACGTTCTCCCAGGATGGCTACACCCACGACGCGCAGGTGGTCAACTACATCGGAAACGACCCCCAATACCAAGGCAAGGAAATCGCCTTTGCGTGCAACGAAAACACCGTGACGATTGTGGATGTCACAGACCCCACCGACGCCACCCTCATCGCGGCGCAAGGCTACAGCGGCTCTGCCTACACCCACCAAGGGTGGCTCACCGAAGACCACAAGTACTTCGTGGTTGGAGACGAGCTCGACGAGCAGCAACAAGGGGTCAACACGCGCACGTTTTTCTTCAACGTGGAAGATTTGGACAACCCTTTCCTCGCAGGGACCTACACAGCCCAAACGGCAGCGATCGACCACAACTTGTACATCAAGGATGGCATCGCGTACCAATCCAACTACCGGGCAGGACTTCGCCTGTTGGACGTGTCGAACGCACCCAATGCAGAAGAGATTGGCTTTTTCGACCTCTACCCATCCAGCGACGCCGCGCAATTCAACGGCACATGGTCGAACTACCCCTACTTCCCGTCAGGCGTGGTGGCGGTGAGCCACATCGAGGAAGGCCTGTTCTTGTTGAAGCCCAATTTCTATCAAGTCAGCACCACAGCCGAATTGGTGTGTTTCAACGAACCGGTGACCCTCAGCGTCACCAACGGGGCCGCGAACGCGTCGAGCACCTACTCTGTGTCAGGCACGCCGGCAGGCGCGACCGTCAACGTCTCCAACACCGCCGACGGAGCCTTGGTCACGATCAGCAACTTCCCTCAAGGACCACTCGCGACATACAACGTCACGGTCTCCGACAACACGGGCCAGTCGGGCTCCGTGAGTTTCTCGGTGTTTGACTGCGACAACGAAATCCTTGGATGCACCGATGCGGGCGCGTTGAACTTCAATCCATCCGCAACGATTGACGACGGTTCATGCACCTATCCTTGCGTGGACGTCACCGTGACAGTTTTGACCGACAACTACCCAAGTGAAACCACTTGGACGATCACCGACGGCACAGGTGCCACCGTGATGTCAGGTGGCCCTTACGGCGCTTCTGCCACAACCTATTCCGAAACTGCATGCCTGGAAGTGGGTTGCTTCAACCTCAACTTCTTCGACAGCTTTGGCGATGGCATTTGTTGCGCCTACGGTGAAGGCAACTACACCGTCTCTGCCGACGGAACCACCCTCTTGTCTGGTGGCCAGTTTGGGTCAAGCATCACCGAGCCGTTTTGCCTTGAAGCACCTGGCATTCCAGGATGCACCCTCTTGGATGCCTGCAACTACAACCCTGCCGCCACCGACAACGATGGCTCATGCATCTTCCCTTACAGCGAGGTGTACGTCGACGAAGACGGAGACGGCTTCGGAGGGGACATCGCCATCGCCGACGCGTGCGACCCCTTGCCTGCCGAGTGGGTCTTGCAAAGCGGCGATTGCGACGACGCGAACAACGCAGTCTACCCAGGTGCGCCAGGCACAGGGCAAGGCATTGACAACAATTGCGACGGCATCCTGTCAGACGACGAGGCCAACGCCTGCCCCGAAGACACCGATGGTGACGGTTTCGTCACCGTGTCTGACGTGCTCTTCATCCTGAGCGAATTTGGATGCGTCAGTGGGTGCGATGGGGACGTGGATGGCGATGGTGCCACCACCGTTTCCGACGTGCTCGCGGTGCTTGCCTCCTTCGGCGAGATTTGCTGACGCATGTTGCATTGAAGCACAAAAAAACCCCGAGGCGATGCCTCGGAGTTTTCTTTTGATTTCAGCAGAGTGCCTCAGTCGAGGGTGCAGCTTCCACCGACGAGTTGAGCGATCAAATCTGACGCTTCGCAAGCAGTTTCAAATGCGTCTGCGGTTTCTCCGGTGCAATCGATGCACTCAGTCACTTCTTCGACACCATCGATGGTGCACGTGCAAGTCATGTCGTTTGAGCAAGAAGCCAACGCTCCTACAGCCAAGAAGGCAAAAAATACTTTTTTCATGATGAAAAAGATTAGGGTTAAAAGATGTCGGCGAATCTAGCCGTACACCCCACCCTCACGAAAGATTTTCGTGACATTTCTATGAACATCCGATTGTGACAACGACAATCAGCACTTGTCCGGGTGCTTCTCCCGAACATGCTTGGCGATGGGGATGCTCTTCCCGTCGTCGTCGAGGCGAACGAAGACGAGACGCGTGCTGCACACCACCGCCTCTTCATGGCTGTAAACGTTGAACTTCCGCGCCTCGACGTTCACCGAAATGCTCTTGCCTCCGATGCGCTCGATCTCCCCGTAGATTTTGATGAGGTTGTTTTCCTTCACCGGCGACTTGAACAAGACCTCCTCAATTTTCAGGGTAACCATCGTGGGGCAATGGCACACTTCGTTGACGAAGGCCACCGCCGATTCGTCAATCCAACTCAGCATGGTGCCACCGAACAGGTTGTTGTGCACCCCGAGGTCGTGCTTCTTGCACACTTTGGTTCCTAGCAATTGCATGGCGCAAAGGTCCAACCTCCCCAGGACCTACCCAAACAAAAAACGCCCTCCCTGTCCGGGAAGGCGTCTTCTGAACTTCAAATTCACAGCCTCAATTCCTCAACGAGCAATCCCCTTCGTGGGTGGCGCACTCGGCTTCAGCTTCAGAGGCATCTGTCGCGGAAATCATGTGGGTGGTGACGCTGCATCCAGCGCAAGTCATTTCGGTGCCTTCGCACATTTCGCAGCGCTCTGTGACGCACTCGCAGGTGAACTCTTGGGATTGTTCACACGCAACCAAACAAGTGGCCAAGCTGGCGCCAAGAAAGGCATTGACAAACCAATTTTTCATGGGGTTCCTTTTCATTCTGTCTTGAGAACTGCGTTGGGACGCTCATGGTTGCATCTTGCCCGGCTTGAGGTCGCGGCGGAAGGGCAGACCCATTTGGTAGCCCAACTCGTTGCTTCGGCGGTCGTCTGCCACGTCGAGGCCATACTGGATGTCGGCTGGGTTCCCGTAGGTGAACGTCCCAAAGAGTCGGTCCCAAATGCTCAACATGTTCCCGTAGTTCCGGTCCGTCCAGGGCACCTCAAAGTGGTGGTGAAACTTGTGCATGTTGGGCGACACAAACACCCAACTGATGGCGCGATCCAGTCGCTCCGGAAGTTCGATGTTCGCATGGGTCAGGTAGGTGAAAAACACTGTAAGGATTCGGTAGAACAGGTAAAATGCCAAGGGCGCTCCAGTCACCAACACAGCCGCCAGCGCGAAGCATTCGCGGACCACGAAATCAAGGGGGTGGTGGCGCGTTCCCGTCGTCACGTCCACATGCGTGTCGCTGTGATGAACCATGTGCAGCCGCCACAACGGCTTCACGTTGTGCAAGCACCAATGCACGCCGTACTGGGCGATGAGGTCGAAGGCGACGATGGCCACAAGAAGCTCCACCCAAGTCGGTGCGGCAAACAAGTGGAGCAAGCCCACTTCGCTGGTGGCCGACCAAACAAAGACCCCCACGGACGCCGCACCGAAGGCCGAGTTGATGGCCATCGTCGTGGCCAAGAAAGTCAAATTGGTTCGGGTGTGCCTCCACGAACGAAAGCCCCCCTGAAACATGGGGCGCAGGCCTTCAACGAAGAGGTTGAACGACATGCATGCAACAATCCAAACCAGCTTCTGCCACGAAGGCATCGCTTCAAAAAAGTCGAGGAAAGCTTCCATGCGCTTTAAGATACAAGCCCCCTCGCCTTGTGGACTAATTTGCGTCCATGGATGGAGCATGGAAGGTGGCAGTGATTGGCGGAGGCGCAGCGGGTTTTTTCGCGGCACTGTCTGCGGCGCAACATCACCCTTCCGCGCAAGTTGTGCTCTTCGAAAAGACGGCCAAACTCTTGTCGAAGATCAAAATCTCCGGTGGCGGACGATGCAACGTCACCCACCATTGCTTCTCCCCTTCCGCCCTGTCCAAACACTACCCCCGCGGTGGCAAACAGCTGAAAAAGGCGCTGGGGACGTTTCAGGCGTCCAACACGGTGGCGTGGTTCGAGTCCCGAGGCGTGGCCCTCAAAACCGAGTCAGACGGCCGCATGTTCCCCACCACCGACTCGTCCCAAACCATCATTGATTGCCTCCTCCACGAGGCAGATCAACACGGCGTCGACATCCGCCTCCAATCCCCGGTCCGGGAACTCACCCCTCTCGCGTCGGGCGACTTCAGCCTAAACGGCGAGCGCTTCGATCGGGTGATTGTGGCCACGGGCGGGAGCCCCAAACGCGAGGGCCTCGCCTGGCTCGAAGCGCTCGGGCACGCCGTTGAAAACCCCGTCCCGTCCCTGTTCACGTTCAACATGCCGGGCTCCGACATCACCGCCCTGATGGGGGTGGTCGTCCCCAACGCCCTGGTCCGCATTCAAGGCACGAAGCTCACCCAACAGGGACCTGTCCTCGTCACGCATTGGGGAATGAGCGGTCCGGCCGTCCTGAAGCTCAGTGCATGGGGCGCCCGTGAACTCGCCGAGCGCGGCTACAAATTTTCAGTCCAAGTGAACTGGATCGGCATCGCAAACGAAGCGGAGGTCAACGCCGCAATCAACGACGCCATACCCGACATACGGAAGAAGAAGGTGGCGAACGCGTGCCCGTTTGAACTTCCGAAAAAGTTTTGGGCGTTCCTGCTGGCACGCGCCGAAGTCCCAGCCGACGCCGTGTGGCTCGACCTCGGCAAAAAGGCGAAGAACAAGCTCGTCAACACCCTCCTGAACGATGTCTACGAAGTGCGCGGCAAAACCACCTTCAAGGAGGAGTTTGTCACCTGCGGAGGCATCGCCTTGGGCGAGGTCGACTTCAACACGATGCAAAGCCGCGTGTTGACTGGCCTCTACTTCGCGGGCGAGGTCCTCGACGTGGACGGCGTGACGGGCGGATTCAACTTCCAGGCCGCATGGACCACGGGGTTCGTGGCGGGAAGCTTGAAATGATGTTCATTCACAAACCGAAAGTCATACCCTCTCGAGCCACGTGAAATCCTCGTTTCTCGACCGTTTGGCTTGCGCCACTTTCTGGATCCAACAGCGGATTGGTGTGGTTCATGTGAATGAAATGCACTTTGGCTTTCTCGGTGACCGGAAGGCCATCCAACGCCTCCATGGTTTCAACGACAAAAGGATGGGGAATTTCAGACATGTCTCGGTGATTGACTTCCGCGGCATCAAAAAAAGTTGCGTCGACAAAGGCGAAGTCAACGCGTGCCAACTCCTCTGTCAATGAGCGATGCCAGGTCGTCCATTTGTCGATATCAGGTACAAACAATGCGCTGTGGTTGGGGCCTACGATTCTGTACCCCACTGTCTCACTGAACTCATCTCGATGTGGAACAAGCAAGGGCGTGACAACCACAGTCCCTTCTAGCGCAAGCTGAGGCACATCGTCTTCCAATGGGATCAACTCGATGTTGCCCAGATCAACAAGCTGACTCCAAGGACCGTTGGTCTTTAAAAATTCAGCCATGCGTGGCATCGCAGCCACACGAACCCCTCGCGCACCCAAAGCCTCGCGGCCGAGATGCATGAGGCCAGAATAGTGGCCCATGTGGGCATGAGTCAAAAAAATGACCGAGGGTTGTTTGCCAGAGGATTTTTCTTGCAAATAAGCCCACTGGCTTGGCAAATCTGGGGTAGCTTCAAACATCACCGAAGAACCCTGCCCCCAATGCATCACTCCCAAAGACACCACACGTCTCTCTGTTCGTGGGCGTAGAAACAGATTTCGGCAACATGGTCTGACACAGCCGATGTGAGGGGAACCTCCATCTTGGACATTGCCCAAGACAACCAATTCCACCTCTGACTTGGTTTGAGCCATTGCCGGGGTCCACATCACGCACCACAGCAAGGCGAGGATCCATGTCACTTTTCGGCCAAATGTCATGCAGCCCCGCCAGGACTCGAACCTGGATCAAGCGTTTAGGAAACGCCTATTCTATCCCTTGAACTACGGGGCCCCGCCGTCTTTTCAGAAGCGACGGCAAAGATGCAACGCTTTGTAGCTTGGGCGGCATGATTCGACCTTTTCTTGCCTTGCTAGGCATGTGCCTCGCCCTCGGTTGTGGCAGTGCTGACCCCCAAACACTCCCCTTTGCCGCCAACGCCTCCACCGTGGAGCGGGTTTTTCGGGCGTTCGAAGCCGAGGACCGCGCAGCGTTTTGGAAGGAGTTTGCTTCCGCCGCCGCGTGGCGTGGCACTGGAGTGAATGCCCCAGCCACGCTTTCAAGGAGCACCATGGAAGGCGTGTACGACGCGCTATGGGCGGAGTTTGACTACAAAATGGTGGGCGACCTGCATTTCTTGCCGGGCGTCAGCCCAGAAACTCAACGGCCCAACGGCAGCGTGCACGGCATGTTCCTGTGGGAAGTGTCCCGCGTGGGGGATGACGGGGAACGACGCGCCGTGCAGCTTTGGATTTACGAATCGTTCGACTTCAACGAACTCGGGGAAATTGCCTTCACCCAAGTCTTCTCGGACCTTGCCTCCGCGTACCGGATGCTTCGCGAAAGTCCCGAGGCGTCATGACGCTGCCTGACTCGCCCACCTCCTTGAAGCCTGGAAACAAGGTCGTGGTCTTCGTGCATGGCCTGAACGCAGACCTCTCGGACGCCTAATTGGAGACCTACCGGCAAATGGACAAGTCCACCCTCGAGGCGGCGAAACGCATCGATGGGTCCCTAGGGCATGAATGCGCCAGCTCTGAGGAAGGCACGGTGTTCATGAGTTACTGGCGTGACGACGAAGCAGTGATGGCCTGGGCGCGAGACCCCCTTCACCGCGAGGCCAAGGAAATGGGGCGCTCCGTCTTTTACGCCCAGTACCGAACGATGGTCTGCACCGTCGACCGGCACCACCTCAGCGACTGAATACGCCCTTTCCCCGCGCCTCATGACGCGGGGAAAGGCGTTTCCTGAATCAGTGTTGAATGACCACGCGTTCGACGCGGTCTCCAACCATCAAGAGGTGCATGCCATCGGCCAACTTGGAAACGTCGATGACGTGGGTTCCTGAGGACACTCGCTGGCCCCAGACCGTTTGGCCCAAAGCATTGACCAAACGCGCATCAACCCCTGACGTCCATGCCTCAGGCACTTGAAGCGTCAAGGTGGTGGACGCGGGGTTGGGGAACGCCGTCACGCAGCTTGTCGCATCCTCGACCACAGAAGAAGACCCGTCAAGCACGATTTCGATGGGCTCGGTGCCACAAAATCCGCCGTAGCCGTCCCATTCGATGTACGTCAGTACGCACCCTTCAAAATCCTCTTCGACGACGCCCACGAATTGGAATTCGTCCATCTCAATGAGGGAAATGCCGAAGGCACAACCGGAGTTGAATTGCCCATTGAAGGACGTAACAGGACCTTCCACAGTGATCGTGACCGTGTCGCCGACCGCCACCAAGGTTTCGCCCACCAAGGTCAATGGCAGGAACTCGTAGCAGCTTCCATCGTCCTCCGTCGCCCACCACTGGAAGTTGCACGCGTTCGGATCCGTGCATCCCCATTCCTCCAATTCGTCGCACACCCCGTCGTCGTCGGCGTCGTTCAAGCAGTCGCCATCGCAGTCGTAGAAGGGCTCAGCGTAGATGCAAGGCACCTCGTCGGTGGGCGAATCCACGTAGTTGCACGCCTCCGGATCGCTGCATCCCACCACCTCGTTGGCATCACAAATGCCATCGCCGTCGGTGTCGTTCACGCAGTCGCCGTTGCAATCGTAGCCTTCTTCGGGGAACTCGCATGACTCATCGTCCACCGTGGCCTGAGGGTCGTAGTTGCACGCGCCACCTTCGGTGCACCCTTCCAACCCATCGCACACGCCGTCGCCGTCGGCATCCATCAAGCAATTGCCTTCGCAATCGGTGCCCGGCTCTTCGGGGTATTCGCACTCCCCAGGGTCCGGGTAATTCACGGTTTCGTCGTAGTTGCAAGCCAAAACGTCGTTGCAACCCACGTTGAGCGGCGTGTAGCGGAACAAACGACCTGCGGTCGGGAATCCGTCGAACGGGTATGCTTCGAAGGCGAGCTCATCGATGGCACCGAACAGCATTGTTTCGGCGTTGATGTTGGTCAAAATCGCCCCGAATCCGTAGTCGAAGTAATCGGGAAGGAACCCGTGCCAGCCAGCTGCCACGTAGTTCGCCAACCAATCCCCGGCATCGGCCGCCAAGAACGACTCACCATAATGGATTTCAATCACCCCTGTCGATTCGAACAGACGAAATTGAAGGTCCAGGTGGCTGTACTCAGACAGGCCCTCGGAAAACACCTCGTCGTAAAAACCCGCGTTGGTGTATTCGAGGGTGAAGGTTTGGTCTCCGGGCTCCCCGGTGGTCGTCCACTGAATGGTCGACGTGCCTGCATCCGCATTGCCCGAGGCACCCAAATCCGCCAGGTCAAGGTCTCCAAGCAGGTAAATCGCCGCAAGGTTGTCGTAGTTGTAGTAATCCTCAAAGCCGACGAACGAAGACCCCACATCGTCCTGAAACAGCATAGAAATTGTTGTTTCCAACATGTCAAACTCAAATCCCACAGGCACCACAAACTCTGGGTCGTCCCAACCCTCTGGGGTGTCCCACACTTCGGATTCCAGCACCGTCGCGTCGGTCAGGGTTTCATAAGGTTGATCGAGGACTTCCAAGGTGTAGGGAGCCACAAGGGCTTGGCCCATGGCGGCCAAACTGAGGACGCAGGCCATTGAGAAAGAGACAAGTTGTTTCATGGTGTCGGTGTTTGGGGGCAAGATGAAACGAATGGTCCAAGTCTACACATCCTATGCAGAAACTTGTTTGTCTCTGTCTGTGAACAACCACCCTCTTCACCATGCGCCCTTGAACATCGCCCCCTTCGTAAGTTCATTTCATACTTAACCAATTGGGCTGTGGGAAATGCATCTTGCCACCGAATTATTAACTCCTTTCTCTATGAAACGTTTTCTTTTTGTTACAAGTGCCTGTTTGTTCATAGCCACAACAATGAATGCCCAAGACGATAACGGCAATTTCGCTGATTACGCCGTTGGAGTCGCTGTAAGTCCCTTTGGGCCGTCTTTGAATCTCACCTACAACGTGGATACAAAAAACTCAATCAGTGTTGGATTTGGCGCATTGCCTGAGGGTGACGTGCCTAGTGGGTTTTTGCCTGATTTCGATCCCCTGCTGTTGCCCAACGTCTCCGTTACCGGATCTTCCTCTTGGATGGGTCTGTTCTGGCGTCACAGGCCATTTGACAATCAAAACTTGGGCGTCAACGTAGGATTGGCCTCTGGACAAATTGAGAACAACTTTACAGCCGATGGCTTTCATGTAGGTGAAACGGTTTCTTACAGCGTAAACTATACTGAGAATCCAGTGGTATACTTCGGTCTCAGCTATGGCTTGAAACCTGTAAAAGGCTTCCAATTTGGGGTTGATTTGGGCGTGTTGTCTACGGGAGGTGCTGACATCCAATACACCGGTGAAGCAGAAGAGTTGGCTGTGCATGGGGATGAGATAGCCGATGCTATGGCAGAAATCAAGGACAAATTTGCGTGGTCAATGCTGCCCAACATTCAAATTGGTGTCGCCTACGGCTTCTAAGTAAGTTGCATCAATGAAAAAACCCCGCACTGACGTGCGGGGTTTTTTTGTGGGCAATACTGGACTCGAACCAGTGACCTCTCGCGTGTGAGGCGAGCGCTCTGAACCAGCTGAGCTAAATGCCCTTCAAAGCGGGTTCCGTCGAAACGGACGGCAAAGATAGGCAAGCACTTGCGTAAAGCAAGCATTCACCCACGTTCCTTTGTGCGCCCTGCAGGGCTTGAACCTGCGACCAAGAGATTATGAGTCTCCTGCTCTGACCAACTGAGCTAAGGGCGCGTCTCCACGAAAGTACTGCGTCGCCCTCATTCAGAGGCCTCGTCTTCCTCAATCCACTCGAATTCCAGCTGCCTTTTCGCCAAATCCGCAGAAACCACACGGATGATTAGTTCGTCGCCGAGGCCGATGCGCGTGCCGGAGCGAAGTCCCTGGAACAGCATTTGGTCTTCGTCGTACACCCACTGGTCCCACGGGAAACTCTCCTTGGGCACGAACCCCTCGCACTTATTTTCCTTGATTTCCACAAACAATCCCCTGCCGATGGCGCCATTGACGATGCCATGGAACGTCTCCCCAAGCCGGGAGACCAAAAACTCGACTTGCTTGTACTTGATGCTCGCCCGCTCGGCCTCGGCCGCGCGCTTTTCCATGGTCGAACTGTGGTGGCACTTGCCATCCAACGGCCCGGGATCCGCACTCGATTGGCCATCGAGGTAGTGCTGAAGCAGGCGGTGCACCATCACGTCGGGGTAACGGCGAATGGGGCTGGTGAAGTGGGTGTAGTACGGAAACGCCAGGCCGTAGTGGCCGATGTTCTCGGTGCTGTATTCCGCCTTCGCCATGGTTCGAATCGCCATGGTTTTGACGGTGTTTTCTTCCGGCGTTCCTGCCGTTGCAGCGAGCAAGTCCCGCAACAACGATTCGGCGTTACCGGGGGTGGGCTTGGGCATCTCGTGGCCGAACCGACGCACAAACACGCGCAGCTGACCCAGCTTTTCGGGGTCGGGACGGTCGTGCACGCGGTACACCCCGGTGCGTGTCGGCGTTTGCTTTTCCGGGTGAACCTTGGCCAAAAACTTGGCCACCTCCACGTTTGCCAGAAGCATGAAGTCCTCAATGAGCTTGTTCGCGTCCTTCATGCGTTTGATGACGACGCGCAACGGTCGGCCTGCGTCGTCCAACTGAAAGCGAACCTCTTCCGTGTTGAAATCGATGCCTCCTCTCTTGAATCGCTTCTCGCGCAGGGCGCGGGCCAGACCCATGAGGGTCGCCAATTCTTCGGCGCGGTCGCCCTCCCCAGTTTCCAACCGTTCCTGGGCCTCTTCGTAAGCGAATCGCCGGTCCGAATGGATGACTGTGCGGCCAAACCAACGGCCAACCACGTCCGCCTCGGGCGTCATCTCAAACACGGCGCTGAACGCGAACCGGTCTTCGTTGGGGCGCAACGAACACAGGTTGTTCGACAGGATTTCCGGCAACATCGGGATGGTCCGGTCCACGAGGTACACCGACGTCGCGCGTCGGATCGCCTCCTGGTCGAGCGTCGAACCGGGCGTGACGTAATGGGTCACGTCGGCGATGTGCACACCGACCTCCCAGTGGCCATTGTCCAACGCCCGCAAACTCAACGCGTCGTCGAAGTCCTTCGCGTCGGCGGGGTCGATGGTCATGGTCAGCACGTCCCGGAAATCCCGGCGCTTGGCCACCTCCTTGGGGTCCAGGCCTTGATGCACCTGCGGCTGGAACTCCTCGCCCGCGGCTTCCACCTCGGCAGGGAATGCGTAGGGCAGGCCAAACTCCGCCAAGATGGCGTGCATTTCCACTTCGTGGTCTCCTTCCTGTCCCAACACCTCGACGACGCGGCCCATGGGTTGGTCGCGGGGGTCGTCCCACGCTTCCAAGGCCAAGAGCACCTTGTCCCCGTCCACCGCCCCCTGCAAATGGCGGGCGGGAATGAAAAAGTCGGTGTGGATGCGTTGATCGCTCGGCTTGCCAAATCCGTAATCCCTCACACGGGTCACCGTCACCACGTAATGCTCGCGCATGCGTTTGGTCACTTGTTTCACCCGTGGCATGGTTCGGCGACCGCGCTGCCACCACTCCAATTCCACCGTGTCGCCCCAAAAGGCATCGCCAGTTTGGCCTTTGGGAACGCGCACTTCGTGGCCGTCGGGCATCATGACAAAGCCTGTGCCCATCCGTGAAATTTGGATGGTGCCCTCTTCGCCATTGGTCCTTTTACGGGCGGACATGGCGTAGCGTCCGCGACCCAGGTCTTCGATTTGGCCCTGCGACGCCAACTCCTCCATCAACGCCATGACGGCGCGCCTGACGTCGTGATTCAAGATGCCCAAGGCGCCAGACACTTGCTTGTGGTTGAGGGCTTTGCCTGCGCGTTGGCGAAACACCCCAAGGACTGCCTTCCGCAAATCCGTGGGCCCGTCGCTCGCGCCATGCATCCCTCGCTGTCCCTTTCTTCCTCGTCGCGCGTTGCGATTGCCATGCTTCGCCATGCCCCAAAGATGCGACGGGCCGAGATGGTGGCCCTTTGTCCAAATGTGAAGTTGCCACCAATCTTTTCCAACCCCGGGGGTTCTTCCCGAACTTGCCGGCATGATCGTTCGACCGGCCCATTGGAAAGACTACGCCTTGCTTGACGCAGGCGACGGCAAGCGCCTGGAACGATTCGGCAAGGTGGTGACGGTCCGCCCCGATCCCTTCGCCCTTTGGCCTCCCACCACGCCCCATGCATGGAAGCAAGCAGACGCGGTGTTTGTGCCAACCGGCAAAACCAGAGGTCGTTGGGAGCTCGAATCGCACGTCCCGAGCAAATGGCCGCTGCGCTACCAATCGGACCGTCTGGACTTGACGTTCAACCTGGAGATGACCCAATTCAAGCACGTAGGCATCTTTCCAGAGCAAGCCGCCAACTGGGAGTTCTTGGCCGAGCGACTGAACTCGGGCGACCGTTTCCTCAACCTCTTTGCCTACACGGGAGGTGCCAGCCTGGCTGCACGACAAGTCGGTGCCGACGTCGTGCACTGCGACGCCATTCGGCAGGTCGTCGATTGGACGCGCATGAACATGGAGCGAAGCGGGCTCGACGGCATCCGGTGGGTGGTCGAAGACGCCATGAAGTTTGCCCGTCGGGAGGCCAAACGTGGCAAAACGTACCACGGCATTGTCCTCGACCCTCCCACTTGGGGCTTGGGGCCCAAAGGCGAAAAGTGGAAGCTCGAGTCCATGCTTCAAAGCCTCATTGACGTGGTGGCCGAGCTGGTGGTACCAGGTGGATTTGTCGTGATGAATACCTACAGCGGCATCCCTTCGTCTGCCTTGGCCACCATGTGGTCTTTGGCATTGCCAGACGCGACTGTGCAATCGGGCGAACTTTGCTTGCCCATGGCTTCGGGACACGATTTGGCCACAGGCTCCTTGGTTCGGGTCGTCAGAGGCTGAACAAGAGTGGGTTGCGAGTGTTTTTTATCATCCGCACGCTGTTGTGCGGGTTGAATGATCACAATGAAACACTTCCTATCACTCCTGGCCTTTTGTTCCTTGGCGTTGGGCATGCAGGCCCAAACAGCCAACACCTCAGAGGCTTGTCACGGCGACCACACCGTGCACGCATCCAACTCTGGATTTTCCCCCAGCCACCTAACGATCCACGTCGGTGAAAGCGTGGAATTCATCGCCTTCAATGGCACCCACAGCGTGGACGGCATCACCAACGTTTACACCGGTGAGCCCTTCAACAACCCTCAGGACTTCGCCCTCCCACCGGCTTACAGCTTTTGGTTCTTCGGCGCGTGCATTGGCACAGTCGACTTCGAAGTTCCAGGAACCTACCACTACAACTCGACCACCACCGGAAACGCGGGATCCATCACGGTCCTCGGAGACGAGCAACCGAGCAACACGGTGGTGGACATCGTCGTCAACAGCCCCGTGCACAACCTCCTCGAAGCGGCCGTCATTGAGGCAGACCTCGCTGGAGCACTCAGCGGAGAAGGCCCCTTCACCGTCTTCGCACCCACCGACGACGCCTTCCTCGCACTCGCTGGAGCCCTCGACGCAACCGCCGAAGACCTCCTTGCCTTGCCTGAATTGGCGGACATCCTGCTCTACCACGTCGTTGGAGGCACGGCTCTCAGCCCGGACCTCGCTGACGGACAGACCATCGCCACCCTCAACGGCGTCGAAGTCACCGTCACCATCAACGACGAAGGCATCTTCATCAACGACGCACAAGTGACCGTCGCAGACATTGTCGCAGACAACGGCGTGGTCCACGTCATCGATGCTGTATTGATTCCACCAACCCCAGAACCTCAACCCGCCACCGTGGTGGAAATTGTCGTCAACAGCCCCGTACACAACCTCCTTGAGGCGGCCGTCATTGAGGCTGACCTCGCTGGAGCACTCAGCGGAGAAGGCCCCTTCACCGTCTTCGCACCCACCG